>JAISAX010000609.1 GCA_031266495.1 Opitutaceae bacterium | reverse complement strand
CCCCGGCAACACCCCGGCTCATGGATATGTTGATACATTACCGGGGAACCACCAGTTGCCCTTGAGGCGGTTGCCGGACTGAACGGGGATGGGTATCTCGCGCCACCGACGCCGACGGGACGCTTCCGGGAAACCCGCAAGCCCCCCGCCAACGTGGCCCGGAAGGCGTCCCCCGACGCCCTCATCTTGAATACACCATGACACAACTCATCCAGACCCGTTCGCTCGTTGCGCGCCGCCACGCGCAACATGCCGATCGCGACCGCAACCCTGCGCGGCCACCGGTTCAGGCCTTCGGGACACCCCGCAACCCCGCCCCGAGCCAGGTTCAGGCTTTCGGGGCCCCCCGAAACCCCGCCCCGCGTCCGGTTCAAGCCATCGGGGCGCCCCGAACCCCTGCTGTGTGTGCATATCGGGCTTTCGGGGAGCCCCGAAACCCTGCCTGACCGCCAGACCGGACCACCGGGGCTCCCCGGAAACCCGTCCGAAACCCGAAAACACCCTCCATAACTATAAAGACACCATGAAATTGCACACACTTGAAATCGGCCGCCTGCGCAACGAGGAACTGTACCAGTTCCAGACCGACCTGCAAAACCTCCTCAAGAACAGCGACCCTGTAAAAACCGGCCTGGGAGGCGTCCTCTATGGCGAGTTCAACCGCCTGCGGGTCGAGGCCGACGCCGCCCTGCAACCCGCCCGCCGGAGCGCCCTCACCCCGATCCTCGCCGAGGAAGACGCCCTGCGCGACCAGCTTTACGGAGCCCTGCGCGACCTCGCCACCCTCTACGCCGGACGCCACTACGAAGCCAACAAACGCCCCGTCGCCGCGCAACTCCTGGTAACCCTCGACAAGTACAAACGCGACATCGCCACCGGCACCTACAACGAGGAAACCGCCGCCATCACCAACCTCGTCGAAGACCTGCAAGCCCCCGCCGTCGCCGCCCCGCAGGTGGACACCCTCGGCCTCAACGCCTGGGTGAACGCGCTTGCCAACGCCAACAACCAATTCACGACCGACCTCGCCGCCCGCTACGCCGAGACGGCCGCCCGGCCCGCCACCGGAGCGATGCGCGACCTGCGTCCCCTCATCGAACAAAACCTCCGTGCCATTTTCGAGAAAGTGAACGCCCTCGCGCTGACCGCGACCGAAGCCGCCGCCGCCACGGCGATCGACACCTTTATAGCGGCGCTCAACGCCCGGATCGATTACTACGCCCGAGCCGCCGCCCGCCACGGCAAACGCAAGACGCCCGACGCCCCGGACACCCCCGACACCGCCCCCGACGCCGAAGGCCCCCCCCCCCACGCCCCCGTCCCCGGCAACGGCGCTGACAACACCGGCGAAGCCGAAATCACGATCCCCGTGCCGCTCGAAGTGGACGTGACCGCCACCGCCCACACCAAAAAAACCTGACCCCCGCGCCCCCGTTCCTCGCATTCCGGCATCTCGAATTTCAAATCTGAAATTCAAAATCTCAAATCCGCCTCCCGCCTCCCGCCTCCCATTTCCATCAGACCAATGAAGACATCACCAAGACCATCACCAGACCCGGAACCCGACCACGCGCCCCTGCTCCGGCGGACGCCGCTCGCCTTCGCGTTCGCGATTGTCGCCGCCGCCGCGCTGGCCAACCCTCTGTCGCCATCCACCCACGCCAGCACCCTCACGGCCCTCGATGGCGAGGCGAACGACATATTTGGCAGGTCGGCAAGCGCGTCCGGTTCGGGTGCGCTTGTCGGGGCTCCCGGCTATCCCTACTTCAAAAACTACAACAGCTCGGCCTATTACTACAAGGGGCTGGACGCGGTGGACCCGCAGGACAACCCGGTGACCGAGACCGTGATGCTGCACCCCTCCTACGGCGCGGAGGGAGACTATTTTGGCAACTCGGTGAGCCTGTGGAGAGACAACGCGCTCGTCGGAGCTTACGGCGCTGACGGCAAGGAGACCGACAGCGGCGCGGCCTACTATTATAAGGGACTGGATTTGGTGAACCCGTCGGAAGGCCCGGTGACCGAGACCGTGAAGCTGCTCGCCTCCGACGGCACGAAGGGAGACCATTTTGGCAACTCGGTGAGCCTGTCGGGAGCCAACGCGCTCGTCGCGGCGTCCCTCCATAACAACTGGAGCGGCGCGGCCTACTACTACCAGGGGCTGGGTGCGGTGGACCCACAGGCACAGAGCGGCCCGGTGTACGAGACCGTGAAGCTGCTCGCCTCCGACGGCACGGCGGACGACCAGTTTGGCGCATCGATGAGCCTGTCGGGAGACAATGCGCTCGTCGGGGCTGGCGGCGATGACGACCAGGGCACCTGGAGCGGCGCGGCCTACTACTACAAGGGGCTGGATTCGGTGAACCCGCAGCAAGGCCCGGTGTACGAGACCGTGAAACTGCTCGCCTCCGACGGCACGGCGGAGGCCGAACTTGGCTCGTCGGTGAGCCTGTCGGGAGATAACGCGCTCGTCTCGGCGCCCCTCCGTGACAACTATCGCGGCGTGGTCTACTACTACAAGGGGCTGAACGACGAGGACCCGTCGGAAGGCCCGGTGTACGAGACCGTGAAGCTGTACGCCTCCGACGTCGCGGAGGAAGACTACTTTGGCAATTCGGTGAGCCTGTCGGGAGCCAACGCGCTCGTCGGGGCTGACTACGCTGACGGCAAGGAGACCACCAACAGCGGCGCGGCCTACTACTACAAAGGGTTGGACAAGGTGCCCGGAAAAACCACCTACGAGACCGTGAAGCTGTTCGCCTCCGACGGCGCGGAGTGGGAACGGTTTGGTCTATCGGTGAGTCTGGACGGCGACCGTTTCGTCATCGGCGCGTATTACGCCAGCGTGGACGGCGTAACCCGAGTCGGCAAAGCGTACGCGGGCGACATCCGCGCCTTCACGACGCTGGACGCCGGCAACGGCACCGCCCTGGCGACCGACTGCCTCAGCTTCGTCTCGCAGACCGACTGGATCATCGGCGCGGAAACCGCCAACAACACCGTGACCCTCACCGCGGGCGACACCGCCGATGTCACCCTCGCCGACAAGGCCGTCTATATCGGCCAGACCGCCGGAGCCGACAACAACACCCTCATCATCGAAGGCACGCTCATCGCCACCACCGTGTACGTAGGCGCAGGCGGCAGTGACAGCCCCACCACCGGCGCCACCGGCAACACCCTGCGCCTCACCACCGCCGCCCTGGAAACCCTCGACGTTGGCACCCTGTATCTGGACGCCGGCAATTTCCTGGAATTTGAAAACGCCGGCCAGGAACTCGACATCAACGACGTGCTCACGCTCCTGGACGGCACCGCCACCGTGCAAGTGCGCGGCAGCAGCAACGAAGGCTGGGTCACGCTCGATGCGGAGAACGCCGCCACGCTGCTCATGAAGACGGGCGTGGTGGACGGCCCCGACGGCGCCTGGACACGCTTCACGACGATCTCCGGGAGCGCCGTGCCCGAGCCCGCCACCTGGGCCGCGCTGGCCGGGTTGGCATTGCTGGCGTATGCGGTGGCGTTGCGACGTCCCCGCGGCAAACGCGCCTGACGCAGCAACAAGGGGCGCACTTTTATTGTGTTACAGTGTTACGGTGTTACCGCGTTACTGTTTTGTGCGCCCCTGCGTCTGTTCCCGCCCCTTCCGATTACACCCGACGCAAGGATTGCGTCCCGGACAAAGATGACGGATTGAAACGCACCCGCGAATGAGTACCGTAAAACGATCATGAGCCTCCTCGAACTCGAAAAAGAAGTGCAACGCCTTTCGCCCGCGGAACTCGATGCCTTTACTCGCTGGTTGGATGAATACACCGCGAATCAATGGGATACTCAATTTGAGGCCGACGTCTTGTCGGGAAAACTTGAAAGATTGGGACACAAGGCCGATGCCGGGTTTGAAGCAGGAACCTGCCACGAGTTGTGAAGCACTTCGCCTCGCCGGACTTCTGATTCTATTACCGTCTGCTTCCGCAAACAATTCAAGATTTGGCGGACAAGAATTTTAGCCTCTTGAGGGAAGATCTTCGTCATCCGTCCCTGCGCCTGAAGAAGGCGGGGGATTTCTGGTCTGTTCGAGTTGGTATCAGCTACCGTGCCCTGGGGAAAAAACGGGATGAAGGCATAGTCTGGTTCTGGATCGGAACTCACGCCGAATACGACCAGCTTCTCAAAGACTGAACGAGCGCCCGGGCCACCGTGCGCCGCCGTGCGCCGCGAAGCGGCGCTACCGGCGGACGGCTTCCACGATCTCCTCCAGCGGATACGTGACGATTTCGGCGAGCGTGGGGTGATACCACGGGGCGCGGAGGAGGTCGGCGGCGGTGGCGCCCAGGGTGAGCGGACCGGTGAAAAGGTGGATCAGCTCGCCGGCATCGCGGCCCACGATCTCCGCCCCGAGCAGGCGGCCGCGTTTCGGCTCGGCGAGGAGTTTGACATAACCGTAGTGCGCTTCCATGACGATCGACTTGCCGTGATCGTCGAACGGATACGAGGCGGCGATGTACGGGATGCCGCGTTCGCGCAGTTCGCTCTCCCGCGCGCCGATGGTGGCGAGGGCGGGATCGGTGAACACGACGCCCAGAAGCGGCTGGCTGGCGACGGGTTTCAGCCGGCGAACCGGTCCGGGTCCAGGTCCGGGATTGGGGTTGGGGTTGGCAGCAAAAGCGTGGCGGGCGGCAAGCTCGCCCTGGGCGACGGCCAGGTGGACGATCTCATGCGGACCGCAGACATCGCCGCCGGCGTAGATGTGCGGCTGGCTGGTCTGCTGCCAGCGATTGGTGAGGATGCGGCCGCCATCGTCGAGCGCGACGCCGGCGGCGGCGAGGCCGAGGCCCTGCGTGGCGGGCTCGCGACCGAGGGCGTTGAGAAGGTGACGGGCGCGGCGGACGTATTTTTTGCCGCGGTGCCCGAAGGTGACGCTTGCGCCCCCCGTGGCGGTGGCGCGGACGGCGAGGAGGCGCGTGCCGGTGTGAAGCTCGATGCCTTCGTCGCGCAGGGCGGTGGCGATGACGCCGGCGGCTTCGGCCGGGTGATCGCGGAGGAGGCGCGGGCCGCGCTGGATGATTGTGGTGCGCGTGCCGATACGGTTGAGGAACTGCGCGAGCTCGACGGCGACGATGCCGCCGCCCAGGACGATGACGCTTTCGGGGATTTTTTCGAGGTCGAGGACGTCGTCGCTCGTCCAGTGCGGGGTGTCGGCCAGGCCGGGGACGGAGGCCGGCACGCTGACGCGCGAGCCGGTGCCGATGAGGAATTTGTCGGCGCGCAGGCGTTGCCCGTTGTCGAGTTCGAGGGTGTGCGGGTCGATGAAGCGGGCGTGGTGGCGGAGCACGGTGAAACCGCCGGAGAACATCGCCTTTTCGCGGCAGGCGGTGAAGTCGCCGATGACTTTTTTCTTCCAGCGGTGGAGCGCCTTCATGTCGATCGTGGCGCCGGGGGCGCGGATGCCGAGGTGCGCGCCGTGGCGGGCGCGGTGGAGGATTTCGGCGGCGTGGAGCAGGGTTTTGGAGGGCATGCAGCCGCGCAGGATGCAGAGGCCGCCGAGTTCGCGGGCGCCATCCACGATGGCGACGCGTTTGTCGAGATCGCGGGCAACGCGGGCGCCATTGAACCCGGCGGAGCCGGCGCCGATGGCGACGAAATCAAAGGTGCGGTGGCGGGGGGCTGGCATGGAAAATCAAGGGAAGTTCTGGAAATTTATTTTTGAACAGAAGGAAACAAAGGTAACGAAGGTAAAACAGAGAGGGGTCTGGATAAGAGGTTATCGGTTTTAATAAAGTTAAGAAAGGATGAGCGGTAAGCGTCGGGTGCAACCGGAAGCGTCCCTGGTTGTTCTTCGTTCTCTTCGTTCTCTTCTGTTCAATTTCTGGAGCCTGCCTTGATGACCAGTTTCTTCCGCAGGTAGGGTGCGGTGGGGCTGTTTTTGTTGGCGGGACCGGCGAGGAGGCCGGCGAGCGGGCCCTGGTAAAGGAGGTGGCCGCCGTCGGGGCCGCCGACCGGGCCGAGTTCGATGATCCAGTCGGCCTCGGCGAGGAGGTCGAGGTGGTGCTCGATCACGACCACGGTGTGGCCCTGGTCCACGAGCGCGTGGAGGACGTTGATGAGTCTCTCGCAGTCGCTGAGGTGCAGGCCGATGGTAGGCTCCTCAAGCAGATAGAGGTTGCGCGGGAGCGTGCCGCGGCTGCGTTCGGTGTACGTGGCGAGGCCGCGCGAGAGTTCGGTGACGAGCTTCAGTCGCTGCGCCTCGCCGCCGCTGAGCGTGGGCGAGGACTGGCCGAGCGTGAGGTAACCGAGTCCGCAATCAACCATGAGCTGGCACACGGACGAGAGCTGGCTGTGGAAATCGAAAAACGGGACGGCCTCCTCGAAGGTGAGCTGGAGGACTTCGCCGATGGATTTGCCTTTCCAGGTGATGTCGGAGAGTTCGGGCGCATAACGAAGGCCGTGGCAGTCGTCGCAGGGGAGCCAGGTGTCGGGCATGAAGGCCATTTCGAGCTTGATGCGGCCAACGCCTTGACAGGTTTCACAGCGTCCGCCGGGTGTGTTGAAGGAGAAGCGGCCGGCGTTGTAACCGCGCAGTTTGGCTTCGGGGAGCGAGGCGAAGAACTGACGGATGAGATCGAAGATGCCCTGGTAGGTGGCGGGCGTGGAGCGCGGGGTTTTGCCGATGGGGGACTGGTCCACTTCGATGACGGAGCGGAAGGTGTTGGCGCCGGTGAGTTCGTCGAAGGGAAAGAGGGGGGCGGGAGGGGCAGAGGGGGCG
>JAISAX010000581.1 GCA_031266495.1 Opitutaceae bacterium | reverse complement strand
TGAAAGAGTTCGGAATCTGTTCTTGTCGGGAAGCTCTTGCTGTTTCAAGGGAGGCGATGATCATCGCCGATGTCATGAAACACCCAATACATCTCGTGTCCAAGTCCCTTGCTTTGCTTGCTGTAATCCCGGTTTCTCTCCATGCTGGCCTGGTTTTCAATGTCGATTTCAACGCCTACGAGGTTGAGGATACTTTTACTTCACCCGGTTTATCTTCCGATGGCAGCACGGATTTTACCATTCAGGGTGCTGGAGGTAGCCGCGACGACAAGCTTACCAGGATTTACGGAGACAGCGGGGAGTGGACGGCCACGGTCAGAGACAGTGGGACCGCATCGGGCAGGTTGCTGGAAATTACCACACCCGCAGGTTATTCAAGTGGCGGACTGGAGTTTTTCCGCCCGCAGGGCCTGTCCAGCCAGACAGGGACATGGTATGCCCAGTTCGACTACACCCGATTGACGGAATCAGGTGGTCCACTGGGGATTTTCTATATTTTGAGTAACGGAGGCACTCCATTGGGCAACTGCATACTTTATGCCGATAACTGGGGAGGAGACCAGGCCCTTGCATATAATACCAGCTACACACTTCGGATGGAAGTGGACATGGGGTCTTCTGCGGCGGACAGCTTCCGTGTTTATTGTAATGATTTTTTAGTAGGCTCTTCTCAAAACAGTGGCTCTGCAGGGGCAGAGATCGGCGGTTTGTCTTTTGTGTTCAATGCGTATTATGAGGCTCCAACAGCGAGGACATTCACCCTGGACAATATTCAGTTTGGCCTGGTTGCGGAATCTTCCCCGGTGCCTGAGTCGGAAACCGCCGCATTGGTCCTGGCAGGAGGAGTGCTGGTGGCTGCGTTTGTCTGGTCGCGCCATCGCTCGCGCTAACTTCTCCGGCCACCCTCCTGTGAGCTGAAAAACATGTTCTTCATCAGGTATTTTCTCAAAACACCAGTTTCATCTGGCTTGATAAACGCGGCAATCTTTTCTGCCGCGTTTACTCTTTCAGCCCAATTGCCACCGCCGCCGGTTCCCATACCGTTTCGCCTCGAAAAGGCGGGATATGTCACGCTTGTCATTGAGGACGCCAACGGGGTGCGCGTGCGCAACCTTGTTTCCGAAACCTGGTTCGAGGCCGGGAACAACACCGCATGGTGGGATGGCACGGATGACCTGGGGCGGGATACCGATGCCGCCCGGCATGGAGTTTACCGCATCCCCGCCCGCTATGTAATGCCGGGCAACTACACGGTGCGCGGCCTGGCGCGCGGAGCCATCACGCCACGCTACGAATTTTCCGTCTATAGTTCCGGAAATCCGGCATGGCCCACGCCCGACGGCACCGGCGCATGGCTCTCCAACCACACTCCACCGCAGGCCGCCTGCTTTGTTCCCGCCGACAAGGCTCCCGGCGGCCAGCCTCTCGTTTATCTTGGCAGTTATGTGAGCGAGAATCGCGATGGCATTGCCTGGGTGGATCTCGACGGACGCAAGCGAGGCGGGCGCACATGGATCGGAGGCAACTGGACAGGCGCTCCCTACATGGCGCGTGACGCCGGCGCCTACGCACTCGGGAATCATGTCCTCTATGCCGCCTCGGTCTGGTCCGCGGGACCACGCAAGGCGGACCTGCGTCTCACGGCACTCACTCCTTCCGGCAAGGACGCCTCCATCTGTCTCCATACTTTCGATACCGATACCACCGTCGAAATCCCGCGCGAGAGCGGCCCCCATGCGGCCGAGGGCGAGATCGGCGGCATGGCCGCGCGCAACGGCACTGTCATTGTCAGCCTGCCCCGGCGGGGGGAGCTGCTCTTCATTGATGCCAGGGCCAGAGCACTTTCCGGCTCCGTCCCGCTTGCCGCTCCGCGCGGTCTGGCTTTCGACAAGGAAAGCCGTCTTCTCGCCCTCTCCGGCGGCAAGCTCCTGCGATTCGACCGTCCGGCAACCCCGGCATCCGGTCCCCTTCGTATTGGAAAACCGGTTACACTTGTCGCATCCGGACTGCTTGATGATCCGCGCCAGATCGCCCTTGATTCCGCGGGCAACATCTACGTGAGCGATCATGGCGCCAGCCACTGCGTCAAGGTGTTCAAGCCGGACGGCACGCCGCTCCGCCGCATTGGCAAGCCCGGCGTGCCAGGCGCCGGTCCCTATGATCCGCTTCGCATGAATCACCCCTTCGGGCTTGCCATCGACTCCCGTGACCATCTCTGGGTGACCGAGCACGATTATCTGCCCAAGCGCGTGAGCGTGTGGACGCTCGACGGGCGTCCCGTCAACGCCTTGTACGGTCCGGGCAAATACGCTGGCGGCGGTTCTCTGGACCCGCGCGACAAATCCCGCTTCTACTACGCCGACGACTGGCATGGCACGCTCGAGTTCAGCCTCGACTGGAAGACCGGCGCCTCGCGACTCACCCGCGTGCTTTATCGTCACGACCCGCAAAAACTCGACCTCCACTCCGGCACCTTTACCGGACATGCCCCGGAGACCGCGCTCTATCACGGCGGACGACGCTACTTCACCAACGCCTGGAACAATTCGCCCACGCAAGGCTCGCGCACGATATTCCTGTTTGTGGAGCGCGATGGCGTGTTGCGGCCAGTCGCCGGCATTGGTTCGGCCAACGGCTGGCAGGCGCTCATGCGACCGGAGTTCCGCAAACTCGCGCCGCCCGGAGCCAACCTTGCCATCACCGAACCGTGGCGCGATGGCGGACGCCACAACACGTTTTTTATCTGGTCGGACCTCGACTTCGATGGACTCGTGCAACCGGACGAAGTTGTCATGAGCCACTCCGATTCCGGCGGTGTCACGGTGGGGGATGACCTGGCATTCTCCGTTGCGCGCTATCGCGGCAACGCCGTGCGTTTTTCTCCCGTCGGGTTTACGCCGCAAGGCGTGCCGCGTTACGACATGGATGCGCCCGCCGTCCTTGTATCCGAAGTCAAAGCACCCGCCAGCACGGGCGGCGACCAGTTGATCACGGGACGCGATGGCTGGAACGTCCTCACGCTGGGCGCAGGACCCTTTGCCGCCGAATCGCTTTGCGGCTTCAGGGATGGCGGCGGCGGAGCGCGCTGGAGTTATCCCGATCTCTGGCCCGGCCTGCACGCCAGTCACGAGGCGCCTCGCCCTTCCGTTCCCGGCCAGATCATCGGAGCGACGCGTCTGCTCGGGATGCCATTTGATCAACCCGGCGGCACGGGCGATGCCGGCCAGCTCTGGGCGATCAACGGCAATCACGGCAATCTGTATCTGTTCACCACCGACGGCCTTTTTGTGGCCACGCTTTTTCAGGACATGCGAGTCGGCAAACCCTGGGCCATGCCGCGGGCCGAGCGCGACGCCGACCTCGGCGACCTTTCCCTCAACGACGAAAACTTCTGGCCCACGATCACGCGCGCTGACGACGGGCAGGTGTACATTGTTGACGGAAACCGCACCAGCATCGTGCGCATCGACGGTCTGGATACGATAAAACGCCTTCCGGCCATGCCCCTTGCGCTCACCGCGGAGCAACTCGCCGCTTGCGCCGAATGGCAAACGCAAGAACGGGGGCAGGGGCGGGGAAGCCGGACGCTTGAGGTGCGTATCCGGGAAACCCCGCCAGTCGTTGATGGCAATCCGGATGACTGGGCAGGTTCGTCCTGGGCGGACATCGACAAGAGTGGAGTCGCCGCCTATTTCAATTCCGACAGCAGACCATTTGATGTCACGGGAGCGCTCGCTGTTTCCGGAGGACGTCTCTATGCCGTCTGGCGCACGGGACTGCCCCATTTGTTACAAAACTCCGGAGACCCTGTCGCTCCTTTCAAAACAGGAGGTGCGCTTGATCTCATGATCGGAGCATCGGGCCCCCCCCTCCCGCCGCCGCCGTCCCCGCCGCTCCCGTCGCCGCCGCCCCTCTCGCCACCGCTGCTCCTGCCGTCGCCGCCGTTCCCGCTGCTGTCCACAACGAGCCTGTGGCGGGTGACCTGCGGTTGCTGGTTACAGTGGTCAACGGCAAGCCGCTCGCCCTTCTGTATCGGGCCGTTGTACCCGGCATGCCGGCAAATCAGCGCGTGCCATTCGCTTCGCCCTGGCGCACGGTTTATTTCGACAAGGTTGAAGACGCGAGCGCCCGTATCGAATTTGCCACTTCGGGAAAGGGGGATTTTGAGGTATCCATTCCGCTTGATTTGCTCGGTCTTGCACCACGTTCCGGCATGTCGATCCGGGGTGATATTGGCATCCTGCGGGGCAACGGCATGCAAACCAATGCCCGCATTTATTGGAGCAACAAGGGCGCCGCCATAACATCCGATCTTCCCTCCGAAGCCATGCTCACCCCTGCCTTATGGGGCGAGTTCCGGTTCGAGTGAACCAGAGCCCGCGGGGGCTTCGTTTGTATAACTGATGTTACGCAGACGAGGGTATTTTGATGCCGATCCGGTCCGGGGAGAGCACGCGTCTCGCGTGCTGTGTTCGGCGTCTCGCCGAACACGGTTCGGGGCGGACCGGACCGGATCGGACCGTCAGCCAGGGCTTGGGCGAGACGCCCAAGCCGGCACGCGAGACGCGTGCGCTCCCCGGACCGGCTGTCTGCGTAACATCATACGCGGAGCTGGGAGCGGCGGCATTCCTGCCGCTGCGACGAAGCGCGAAGCGCCTCGCCAAGTGCCTCTCCGCCCCTTGCCTCTCCACGCCTCGCCTCCGCGCCTCTTCACCACTCCGCCGTTCAGCCCGGCGACGCTTCGCGTCGTCGCAGCGGCAAGAATGCCGCCGCTCCCAGCTCCGGCTTCCCCCCCCCTGCGTTACTTCCGATTCTTAATTCTTAATTTTTAATTCTTAATTTCCCCCCCCCTGTCCGGTTTTTGAGATGCGCCCGTTTTTCATATGTTTTGCATAATGCCATTGACATACGCTGAGCAACTGGCAGCAGGCATGAACGCATATGATTCTCCCTCGAAAATGCGTTTTGCGGGCCATGTTTGCCGGAGCGCACAGTATATGGATTGCGGGTTTGGCGGCAGGCAGTTTGTCGAGCGCGGCTGCCCTGACCAATCCGGAGGGCGGACAGATAACGACGGGGGATGTGAACGCGGATGTGGACAACGCGGGGATCATGAGCACGGGAAAGATCACGGGGCTGGTGTTCAACCGGGATTCGGGGACGCTGACGCTCGGAGGCGATGTGGACGGGCCGGTGACCAATCACGGCACCATGATTCTCGGCGACGGCGACAGCGGCGGTGCGAACGCGGCGTCCGTACGCCGGATCGGGATACTGGACAACGGAGGCACGTGGATATTCGGCGACGAAACCGCCGCCCGGACAACCACGGGAACGGATTCCGGACGGGTTGCGTTTGTCCGTCTGGAAATCGCCGGCGGGCTGAGCGCCTCGGCGGGGAGCAGTGTTTTCCGGATGGATGTCGATATGTCCGGTCCGGTTGCGGAAGGAGACCGGATTGCAATCGCGGGCAATGCAGCCGGCCAGCACCGGCTCACGCTGGCGCACACGGGGAACTCCGATGTGTCGCGGCGCACGACGTTCGACATCGTGCTGGCGGAGGGAACACGAAGCCCGTCTGCGGATTTTTCCGGAGGCGTGGACGCCGGTCCCTGGCATTTTGATACGCGGGAGAGCGCCGTCGGATGGACGCTGGTTTTCACCGGGCTGAGTCCGCTGGGCAATGCGATTCTCGATACGGCGGGCGCGGCGTCCCTCGGCTGGTTC
Source organism: Opitutaceae bacterium (assembly GCA_031266495.1). Next base: position 14,135 of record JAISAX010000581.1, on the reverse strand, counting down.
GCGCAGCTCGACAGCCTGCTCAAACGGATGGGCGACCTGCGTCTCGACGGCCCCGCCACCGCCTCTGCCACCGCCACTGATACCGCCGCCGCCTCCGGAGTCGCCGAAGCCCGGGAAGGCCGCGACGGGAGCCGCGCCGGAGGCCGCGATGCGAATCACGAAAGAGACATGGATTTGTGGATACGCGGTTACGCGGGAAAAACGAAGGCGGACGGTTTCGGGAAAACCGGAAACGGCGGAGCCGGAGGCGTCGGCGGCAGTGCGTCCGGATTCAGCGAATACATCGGCGGTTTCGACATCGGGGCGGATCGCGCCTTGCGGGCTGAGCCGGGCCGGTTGCTGGTGGCGGGAGTTTTCGGGGGATATTTTCATGCGAGCCGCGACTTGCGGGGCGGGGATGGCGGCACGGACGCCCTTTACGCGGGGGTTTACGGAACCTGGCTGCGCGAGGACGGCTGGTTTGCCGACGCCGTGGCCAGGGTGGGGTATTTTGACAACGACTACACGGTGACCGGCCGTGCCGGAGGAGGAGGAGGAGGCGGCGGCGTTCGCGACGGGGCCGATTATTCCACATGGAGCGCGGGACTCTCGCTTGAGGCCGGGCGCAAGGTGGCGCTTGGCTCCGGCGGCTGGTTCGTGGAGCCGGGCGCGCAGGTCGCGTGGGCGCACACGTGGGGAAAGGATTATGTCACCGACCGGCAACTGCGCGTGGAGACCGGCGACGCGGATGTCGTGCAATTTGCCGGGAACCTGCGCATCGGCCGCACGATACGGGCCGCGTCGGCGACAACGCGCACCCGCGCCTGGGAACCTTACCTGCGCCTGGGCGTCGTCGAGCAAATCAGTGCCGGCGGCCGCGTCCGGTTCTCCGGTGAAAATTTCCGGCCCGATACGGACGGTCTTCGCGGGGTGATCGGCGCGGGCGTCATTTTCCCGGCGGGGAAATCCGGCCAGTTGCACGCCGACATCGAAACTGTCCGCGGGGACAACTACACGCAACCCTGCCGTCTGAACGTCGGCTACCGGCTGGTTTTCTGACATTCCCTGACATGCGCACACACATTCAAGATCGAAGATCGAAAGTCGAAAAGACCGGAGTCCAAAGGTCCGGAGTCCGGAGTCACCTCCGGAGCATCGCGCTGTGGATTCTGGCGGTTGTCTGCGGTTTTCCGGCGAACGGGGAAGCCGCCGCCGCATCCGCCGCCGCCGCCGGGCCGGCGGTGATCGGGGATGCCGCGCTGTGGCTGGATGCCTCGACGCTTGAGCCGGGGCCGCTGGCGGTGTGGGCGGACCGGCGCGCCAACGGCCATGCCGGGCGGGCGCCCGCCGACCCGGTGGCGGCGAGAAAAAACCTTCCGTCGGTTCAGTCGGAAAAGATGCCTCGTGTCGTGGAAACGGATGACAACGGAGGCCGCCGCGTGGTGCGGTTCTCGGCGGCCAGCCGGCAGGTGCTTGTTTTTGACGACGTGATGGCCGGCGCAACCGAAGGCGAGATGTTTGTCGTGTTGCGGGCGGCCTCGGCCAGGCCCCGCGCCAATCGCGGCCTGATGCGCTGGGGCGGGGCATCGACCTCGCTGTGGCCCGACAAAAAAGGGCAACTGGCGGAAAACTTCGGCAGCGCGGCGGCGCGCAAGCCAGGCGCTCCCCCCGCGCCGGTCGCCGCGCTTGCGCAATGGAACGTGTATCATGTGGCCGCCGGCGCCGGACAATGGCGGGCCTGGTTCAACGGTTGCGAGCAGGCCGCGTTCGCGAACAACAAGGTGCGTTTCCCCAAAACGCCCGTGCTGGGGCAGGGTTCGGGTTCGGCCTTTTTTGACGGCGACATCGCGGAGGTGATCATCTTCCGGCATGTATTGACGGATACAGCACGGGAGGAAATCGTGGAGTGGCTCGGGCGGCGGCACGGGCTTGGCGGGGAGGGCGCGCCGGCGGCGCCCGCCGGCCTGAGCGGAGGAACGGTGAGCGGCACGGAGGTGTTCTTGAAATGGTCCGGAGTAGTCTCGCCGTGGGTACGCCACGAAATCGAATGCGCCCGGCTGGAGCCCGCTCCCGGAACGGTCCCGACCGTGAAAAAAACCGCGCCGCGGACGCGCGGCCACCTGGAAACCGGGTTGACGCCGGCGGCCACGTATTCCTGGCGCGTGCGGGCCGTCAGCGTCAGCGGCGAAGCCAGCGCGTGGAGCAACCCCATTTATACCCGGCCCGCCTCCCCCCCCCCCCTCCCTCGCATCCGCATCCGCGTCGCCGTCGCTGGCGTTTGCGGAAGTCATGCGTTCGGCCCGGCTCTGGTTGCGCGCCGGTGATTTGCCTGACGGCCCTGTCATGCGATGGCATGACGCCGCCGGGCGCGGCGCTTCCGGCGCGGCCAAAAACGAAACCGCCGCCCCCGTCGCCGGCGCCGTTACCGGCACCGGCGGCACCAGCGGCGGCGACGGCAGCGGCAGCCTGGGCGTCGGACGCGCGGTGTCGTTTGACGCCGCGCGCAAGCAGCAGCTCGCCTTTGGCGACGTGATGCGCGGCGCGACCGAAGGCGACCTGATTGTCGTCCTCCGGGCCGCCGCCGCCCGCCCGAAATCCGCCCGCGGGCTGCTCCGCTGGGGCGGCAAATCCACCTCAAGCTTTCCGGACAAAAAAGGCCTTCTCGCCGAATCCTTCGGTTCGGCTTCGGTCCACAAATTCGCGCCCCCCTCGCCGGAAACGCCGGAGGCGGACATCACCCGATGGCATGTTTACCGGGCGAGCAGCAGCCCTGCGCGCTGGCTGGCCAGCCTGGACGGGGAGGTCCTGTTCCGGACGGACAAGAACAAGGTGAAATTCCCGCGCGACGCCATCCTCGGCCAGGGATCGGGCTATTTTGACGGAGCCATTGCCGAGATGCTGGTGTTTGACCGCGCGCTCGACGACGCCTCCCTGGCCGTCGTCCGTTCGTATCTGGAATCTTCCTACAATCCGCCCGCGAATATCCACACGCCGCCAACGCCAGCGCCGGCGCAACCGCCATCGCCAACGGCGCCTCCCCCCCGTCCCCCCCCCCCTCCTCCGGACCCTCCACGCCCGCCAGCGGGATCGAAGCCGCCCCGGACACGCTGCCGTGGGAGGCCGGGATCGGCGCATGGATTTCCGGCGCGCCCCGGTTCGAGCAGGCCAACACCCTTCGCGGTTCGTTGCGGATATTGACCGCCGCCCCGGTTTATCTGCCGGAGCAGACCCGCATCGACGGCGTCCTCCACCTCCCCGACCTCTCCGCGCTCACCCTGGCGCCGACGGCCACGGTGGGCGCTGTCGCCCAAAAACCCGCCATGACCCCGATCCCCGCCCTCGCCCCGCCGGAGACCCCCGGCGCCTCGCAAACCCGGAACATTGCCTTTTACCCCGGCTCCATGGACGCGCCCGCCGACTGGAGCGTAGTCCGCGACATCGAACTCAACGTCGCCCCCGGTCCGGTCCACCTGCCCCCCGGCGTTTACGGCCAATGCGCGCTCAACGGCGCGAGCACCCTCGTCATCGGACGCCCGCAAGACACGACCCCGGCCCGCTATCATTTCCGGAAAATCGTCCTCAACGCGCGCAGCCGCATCCTGGTTGCCGGTCCCGTCATCGTCACCACCGCGCAAAACGTATCCGTCAACGCATACAGTTCGTTCGGTCTCCCCCTCACCCCCCCCCCCTCCCCCCCCGGCGGCGACGCCGCCGGCCTCGCGGACGTTCCCTCCGCCGACGAACTGGCCGGCTCCCTTGAAAACGTTGACCGGCTCGAACTGCGCATAGCCGCCGCCGACCGCGGCCTCTCGCTCAACGGCGATTCGGTTTTTTACGGACGCCTCCTGGCTCCGGACGGCTGGCTCTCCCTCAACGGCAACAGCCATTTTGTCGGGAAAACCGTCGCCGCCGCCCTCCACATGACGGCCTCCCGCGCCACCTTCCCCGACCTCCCCGCCGACCCCGATCCCGACCCGGCCCCCGCCACGATCGACGCCTTTGCCGCCGCCGCCATTCCCGCCCCGGCCGCGAGCATCACGGCCACGCCCTCCACCGGCATTGCCCCCCTGGACTCGACAATCACATGGACCTCCGCGAACGCTTCCGCCGTGAGCGTATCCGGCCTCGGACTCTCCTCCGCCGACGCCACCGGGACCGCCCCCGTCACCAACCTCGCGGCCGGCACACACACCTACACGATCACCGCGCAACCCGTCCAGAGCGCCACCCTGACCTGGACGACAACGAACGCCGTTTCCCTTCGCCTGACCGGCCCCGGCGGCGCGGACATGGACGTGACAGGCCGGACCAGCGCCACCGTCACCACGGCGGGCGACTGGACGCTCACCGCCCGCAATGCCGCCAACGTAACCACCACCCGCATCGTTACCATCGCATGGCCCGCCGCCGCAACCGACAGCGACACGATCACCGTCGCCGACGGCATTCCTGTAGCCGATCCGCAACTACTCGCCATACCCCGCGACACGCCGATGCAGATCGAATTGAGCGGATACGATCCGCGCGCGCTCGGCGAACCGGTCGCGTATGTTCTCACCTCGCAACCCTCTCACGGCACGCTCGCGCTCGACGGCGACGGCCTCCCCGGCCTTGTTTACAGGCCGGCGTACGGTTTTGCCGGCACGGATACGTTCACGTTCCGCGTGACGTCCGGTTCCGGCGACGCCGCCCGCCAGTCCGCCGAGGCCACGATTACCATCAACGTCGCCGACTCCGGCGCTGTCCTTGCCGCGATTTCGCAAACGGTGACCACCACCGAAAACGTTCCCGTTTCCTTCGTGTTGTCCGGCTCCGACAGCCGCGGACTGCCCGTCACCTTTGACGTCGCCCCGCTGCCCGCCGGCTCCGGCACGCTCACCGGCACAGCCCCCGCGCTTACCTACGTCCACTCGCAGGCCGGCGCCTATGCACTTGATTTCACGGTCAACGCCACGGTTGCCGGCCCCGCGCCGGTTGCGGGCCGCGTCACGATCCTTGTGTTGCCCGTCAACGAAGCTCCCGTTGTCGATGCCGGCCCCGATCAATCGGTTTCCGGCCACGCCACCGCGCTCTTCGGCAATGCCACCGACGACGGACGCCCCAATCCGCCCGGTTCCTTGGCCGCGCAATGGTCGCTCGTCCGCGGTTCGTCCGGAGGTAGTGCCATCTTCACTACGCCCGACGCCACCTCCACCACTGTCACCGTCAGCAAGGACGGCACATATGTCTTCCGCCTCACCGCCCACGACGGAGAACTCCAAAGCGAAGACACCTGCGAAGTCTTCTTCGGCAACCCCAACCAGCCCCCCTCCGTTGACGCCGGGCCTGATCAGATCATCTCCTTCGGTTCAAACCTTTCGGAAAATCTGCTCGTCAATCCCGGCGCCGAAGATTCGCTCAACGGCTGGACTTCGGTCAACGGTAGCTGGACCACACGCACGGGGTCTCCCTCTGCCCAATCCGGCTCCCGCTATTTTGCCACCTCCGGTAGCAATCAGGACAGCGCCGGGCTTGTCCAGGTCGTGGATGTTTCCGCCTATGCCTCCGAAATCGACGCCGGACGGCAAATCTTTGTCTTCAGCGCCTGGGCGCGGGTCAAGGAAGAGAGCACCCGCATGGACAGTCCGCGCATCGAAATCGAATATCGCTCAGCCGGCACCAGCTCTGCCGTCCTTGCCACCCAGGTTCTCCAGCTCAATTCCACATCCATCGCGTGGGTACTGGTCGCCGATTCCCGGACTGCTCCCGTCGGCACCCGTTCCATCGGTGTGCGCCTTGTCGGCGAATGGACCGGCTCCGACTCTTATCTCGATGTTTATTTCGATTCCCTCTCGTTGCAGGCCGCTTCCCAGGATATTCAGCTTCAGGGTACGATTTCCGATGATGCGTTGCCCTCGGCCACCCTTTCCTGGGAATGGATTCAGATCGCCGGTCCTGCCGTCGAAATCACTGCTCCGACCGGCAGCCGGGACAATATCCGCCCGTCCGACACCTTCTCCGCCGACTCCGTCGTTTTCGCCTCTGCTCCGGGAAATTACGAGTTCAGGCTCAACGCCTCCGACGGGGAGCTTCCCTCTGCGGATTCGGTAAGAATCACCATCACATCCGAAGCAGCCAACCAGCCCCCGCTCGTCAATGCGCGGCTCTTCACCGACGAGGGCAAGGATGACATCACCGCAAGCATGAACGACCCGGTGACGCCGCTGCTCGGTTCTGTCGAGGACGACACCCTGCCACACGGCCCGCTGGTTTACTCCTGGAGCAAGGTGACTGGCGAAGGCCAGGTCTTTTTCTCCGATCCGTTTTCCTTTGATACCACCGCCACCTTCCAGCAGCCCGGCCGCTACGTTCTGCGCCTGACTGCCACCGATGGCGAATTTATCAGCTACGATGACATCACCGTCTGGGCCACCTGCGGCACTGGCAACGCCCGTATCGCCACCGATGTAATGGTGGTGCTGGACGATTCCAGCTCCATGCCGTGGAGTGCGATTGAGAACGAGCAGACGGCGGCCCGGCAGTTTCTGGAGCAACTGGAGTATCTTTATGATCGGGGCGGCATCGTCGCTTTCGGCTCGTGGGCGCGTCTCCTCCAAGGGCTTACCTCCAATTACGAGAGAATTCTCTCCGCGATCGACCAGGTGGGAGAGTGGGAAGGCACCAACATTGCCGATGCGCTACGGGTGGCCCGCGAAGAATTGACCGCCAATGTCCGTGAGGGAACCACACAGGTCATAATCCTCCTTTCGGATGGTGGTTCCGGTCGTTCGGAGGCGCAGGAACAGGCCCGGCTCGCCCGGGAGGCGGGCATCCGCATCATCTCGGTCGCACTGGGGGAGTACGTGGACGAAGACCTGATGCGGAGCGTTGTCGCCGACGAGGCGGACTATTTCTTCGTGCGTAACTCGGACGACCTGCCCAACCTTTACCTTGGTCTCACCCGCGCCATTTGTCGGGGCGAGATCGCCCGCGTCGCCGTCGATGCCGGTCCTGATATTTATACATCCTCGAACACACTCGTTGATTTGAACGGGAGGGTCGATTTTGCCGATGTCGCCATGGGGGATGAACGCGGCATTCGCTGGTCCGTTGTTTCGGGTCCTGGCGAAGTTCGGTTGATCAGCCCGCAATATGCCGAATCCAACGCCATGTTTACCACGCCAGGCACCTACAAACTGGCGCTCACGGCATCCGCTGTGATTGCGGGTGTCCTGAGAGAAACATCCGACGAGATCACCGTGGTCGTCGCCGGCGGCGACTGTGCCGGCTCCAGCCGCCCCGATGGCATCGTTGCCTGGTGGCCCGGCGATGGCAGCGGCGAGGATATCATTGGCGGCCATGATGTGTCAGGCGATTTCAAGTACACTTCCGGAATGGTCAACGAGGCGCTCAACTTCACCGACTATTACGCTCCGCCCGCCACCGTTGCCGACACCTCCGCCCTGGCTCTCGCCCGCAACGGCAGCTTCTCCGTGGAAGCCTGGATCAAGCCGACTTCCGATTATGCCGAAGGTTATCTCTGGCGCTGGAATAACCTGAAAGCCTCCATCTACCACGAAAGTTATTACGGAAATTACACGGATTTTTATCCGACCGACAACTACTACGAGGGTTACACTTGGTGGTATTCCTCCGGCTGGACGCACGTCGCCGTTATTTACGACAAGGAAAACTCCCTCCTGCGCACCTACATCAACGGCGAACTGAAAATCGACAACGCTTACACTCTCTCCGACGACGCCACCGACGGAGGGTTCCGTTTCGGCGACCTCTCCGGATTCTCCATCGACGAACTGGCCCTCTACTCCCGCGCCCTGACTGCCGGGGAAGTTACCGCCATTTATGACCTCGGCGCCGTCGGCAAGTGCGTCGAGGGCCTTGCCCTGCCCATCACCGTTTCCGCCGGAGACGACCGTATCATTCCCTTCGGGACAACGGCCAATCTCCGCGGCTCCGTCACCGAAGGGCATTTTGTTTCGTATCGGCTTTCCACTGCATGGACGGTCGTGTCCGCTCCCGAAGGCGTTGGCCCGTCCGCCGTCACCTTTACGGACGCCGCGTCTCCCGTCACCGGAGCCCGCTTCCCCGCCGCTGGCGACTACACGCTGAGGCTCACCGCCACCGATCCCGGCGACCCCGGCAATCCGGCCCGGACGGTTTTCGACGAGGTGACGATCACCGTCCAGCCCTCGCCGAACAAAGCCCCGTCGGTCTTTCTGCCCGAGGACATCACGATCACCGTCGAGGACACGCTGGCCATCCCCGCGTACGTCACCGACGACGACCAGCCGCTGCCGACCCCGACGCTGCTCTGGACGCTCGTGGCCGGGCCGTCCGGAGGCGTTGTTACCTTCAGCGACTCCGCCGCCGCCGAAACCACCGTCAGCTTCAGCAAGCACGGTGTGTATCAACTCCGCCTTACAGCCGACGACGGAGCGCTCGCCGCGCATGACGACATCCTTGTCACCGTCCTGCCCGCCGCCAACAAGGCCCCTGTTGTCCGGCTCGGCACCGCGCCCGACATCCCGCAAAACGCCATTCTCACGCTCCGCGCGCTCGTCACCGACGACGGCCTGCCGGTCGGCGCCACGCTGACCCATCGCTGGACAAAAATCTCCGGTCCCGGCACCGCGCTCTTTGCCGCGCCCGACGCCGCCGAGAGCACCGTCAGCTTTTCCGCGCCCGGCCTCTACATCCTGCAACTGGCCGCCAGTGACGGCGAACTCACCGGCACGGCGCAAATCACGGTCAACGTCACCGCCTCGCAAAAGACCGCGCCCGCCGTCGCCTTCGATCCGCCCGGCGTGACGATACCCTCCGGCTCGCCCATCGCCCTGCCCGCGCCGCAAATCACGCACGACCCCGCGACCGACCCCGCCACGCTCACCTGCCGCTGGACCCGCGTATCCGGCCCCGCCATCACCTTTGGCAACCCGGACGCGCCCGACACCACCATGACCTTCAGCGGACCCGGCACCTACGTCCTGCGCCTCACTGTCACCGACGGAGCGCTCGCCGGTTGCGCCGACCTCACCGTCACCCTCCAGCCCGGCCCCAACCAGGCCCCCAGGGTCAGCCTGGGAGACAACACCGGAACCCCGCTCCGGCTTCCGCTCTACACCACGCTCAACCTCGAAGGCGCGTTTTCCGACGACGGCCAGCCCGTTGGCTGCACCTACCGTCGCGAATGGACGATCCTCTCCACGCCCCCCGGCATCGCGCCCGCCGCCGTCACGCTCGCGCCCAATCCCGCCGACCCGCAAAACACCCTCAAGCGCCAAATCCGTTTTCCCGCCGAAGGCACGTATGTTATCCAGCTTTCCATTACAGAACACCTCGACGGCGCCGACTACCTGACCGGCGCCGCCACGCTCACCGTCATCATCGGCCCGCCGGAAAACACGGCCCCCTGGGTCAGCCTCGGCGATGGCACGGACGCTTCCGTCACGCTTCCGCGCAACGGCATCCTGCGCATCCCCGCCTTTGTTGCCGACGACGGCCTGCCTGCCGGCGGCGTCCTCACCGCCGGATGGGAAACCCTTGCCGCACCCGCCGGAGGCGCCGTCGCCATCAAGGCCGCGCCTGATGCCATCGACGAGTTTGACTACGCGCTCACCTTCAGCGCCGAAGGCGTTTACAAACTGCGCCTCACTGCCGACGACGGCGAACTCACCGGTTACGACGAAATCACCGTCACCGTGACCGCCCCCGGCAACGCCGCCCCGATGGTTTTTGTCGGGGAAGCGATAAGCATCCCGCTTGGCACGCCGCTGCGCGCCACCGCCATCGTGATAGACGACGCGCTGCCCCTCCCCCCCCCCCCTGGCGGCGCGCTTGCCACCGCATGGACCGTCACAAAAACCCCCTCCGGCGTCGATCCCGCCGACGTGACCATTGCTCCGGCCACCGCATCCGTATCCAATAACATCGCACAAGAGACGCACGCCATTGAGGCCACGATGACCTTCCCGGCCACCGGCGACTACACCCTGCGCCTTACTGCCGACGACGGCGAACTCACCGGCACCGCCACGCTCGCCGTCCGCGTCACCGAACCGGACAACCGTGCTCCGCTCGTCAGCATCGCCCCTCCCCCCCCCCCCCCGCCAGGCGGCACGCTCACCCTTCGCGGTTTCGCCACTGACGACGGCCTGCCCTCCGATCCCGGCGCGCTCACCCTCGCCTGGACCATCCTGACGGCGCCCGACGGCGGCACCGCCCCCTTCGGCACGCCCGACGCCGCCGAAACTACCGTCACCCTCAACGACATCCCCGGCGACTACACCCTGCGACTCACCGCGCATGACGGCGAACTCACCGGCTACGCCGACGTCACCCTCACGGTCACGACGACTCCCCCCCCCTCCCCCGCCAACCAGCCGCCCGCCGTCGCCGTACCCGACGCCTTTACCGTCACACAAGGCCAGGCCATCAACGTCTCCGGAGCCGCCGCCGACGACGGCCTGCCTGCCGATCCCGGCTCACTCGCGACCACATGGAGCTTCACCGGTCCGGCCAGCGGTCTCGCCATCGCCGAACCCTCCGCGCTGACGACCCTGTTTACCTTCAAAAAAGCGGGAACGTACACGCTCACCCTTACCGCCACCGATGGCGAACTCACTGCCACGGCCAGCACCACCGTCACTGTCCTGCCCGCTGAAAACACCAACCCCGGCAGCGGCCCCGGCGCAAACGGTTCCCTCTCCCTCTCGCCCTTCTATCCCGCCGGCTATCTGCAAAAAAACTCGGTGGACCTTTATGTCGAATCCATCGCCACCGACACCTCCAACGCGACCATCACCGTCGAATACATCCTCACCGGCCCCGCCTCCGCTCCCGTGGAGCGCCGGCAGATAACTCATGCCGCTCCCTGGTATTGGGAATTTCGTGACATCGAACCCGGCGCGTACACCCTGCGAGTCATCGCCCGCAACGCTTCCGGCAACGAAATCGAGGCCACGCCCGGCTCCTTCACCGTCCTTGCCCCCGGCCAGACCGGCAACGAACTCCCCGAAGGCAGCACCCTCACCCTCCCCTCCCCCCCCCCCTCCGCCGACACGACTGAAATCACCGCTCCGGTTGAAATCACCGGCATCGTTCACGTGCCCGGCCTCGCGTATTATGCCCTCCAGTACCGCCGCGTGGGTGAAACCGGCGCACAATGGACGCCCTTCGCCACGGCTACCGGCTCGCTTGGCGACCCCGCCACCTCCACTCCCGCCCCCCTCGGCACCCTTGATCCGTCGCTGCTGCGCAACGGCGACTACGACCTGCGCATCGCCGCCTACACCAGCGGCAACACCACGCCCGCCGGCACCTCCGACACCGCCCGCATCACCATCGACGGCAAGCGCAAGGTCGGCAACTTTGCCATCGCCTTCAAAGACCTGTCTCTGCCGCTGGCCGGGTTGCCCGTGGAGGTGACGCGCACCTACGACAGTCGCGACCGCCACACGCAGGGAGATTTTGGATACGGCTGGAACATCGCGCTCAACACCCTGAAGCTGACCAAGAACCGTCCCATTGGCGAAGAGTGGCGGCAGGACGTGGAAGGCGGCATGCTTGGCATGAGCCGTTACACGATCAATCCGTCCAAAAAGCACCTCATCACGCTGAGTTTCCCTGACGACAGCATGGCGACCTTCGAGGTCACCGTGCGCGGACCCGGCGGCACGAACAGCAACCTTGGCGCGCCCATTGGCGAGGTATATTTCAACTTCACGCCCGCCAACGCCCGAACCAAAGGAACGCTCTACTTCGACACCGAAGGCGGCGCCCCCTTCAAGGCCGCCGTCAGTGGTTACGACTGGTCCGGCGGCACGCCCGTGCAGCTCACCGAAGACGAAGGCGGCTACGATTATTACGATCCGTATGACGATTACGGCTACGGTTACGGCGGCTCCTCTTCCCTTTTCAATCCTACCCGCTTCCGTTACACCGCCGAGGACGGCACTATTTACGTCATCGACGAACACCTTGGCCTGATCAGCATCACCGACACCGTTGGCAACAAGCTGGAAGTCATCCGCAACGGCGCAACCGGACGCATCGACCAAATCACGCACAGCAGCGGCCAATCTGTTTTGATCCACCGCGACGCCCAGGGCCGCGTCAGCCACATCACCGATCCCTACGGCGCTGAAATCGACTACGTGTACGATGCCCACGGCGACCTGGTTGGCGTGGCCAACCGTGCCGCTGAAACCACCACCTTCGACTACTACACCACTTCCACCGATCCGAGGGACGAGCACCTGACGCATTTCCTCAAGGACATCATCGATCCTAGTGGCACCCTCGTAATGCGTACCGAATACGACGAGCAAGGCCGCCTCATCAAGCAGACCGATGCCCACGGCAATCCTGTCACCTTCGAGCACGACACCTCCGCCGGTATCGAAAAAATAAAAAACCGTCTCGGTTACGTGACCGAGCATCACTACGACGCCGAGGGCAACGTCACCCGTACGATCAATCCCGATGGCGGCATCACCGACTACGAGTTCACCGATACGCAAAATCCCAACTCTGTCACCCGACAGGTTGACCCGCTAGGCCGCATCACCCGTTACGCATACGACGCCAAAGGAAACGTGACCCGCGAGGAAAATCACCTGGGCCACGCCACTACCACCGCCTACAACGACAAGGGCAACCCGACGACCATCACCGATGCCCTTGGTCGCGCCACGCAAAACACTTATACAAGTAGTGGTTTGCCCACGACAATGACCGATGCGCTCGGCCACGAAACGAAGTTCGATGCCTACGACAGTCGAGGCAACCTGCTGCGCCTGGTCGATGCCACAGGGCGCATCACGACCAGCACTTACGACGGCTCCGACCGCCTGCTGACGCAGACCGACGCCACTGGCAATACAACCACCTATGCCTACGACTCGCGGGGCAACGTTACCACCGAGACGCGCCGGGTTGCCAAGCCCGATCTCAGCGGCGTGGAAACCCTCGTCACGGCTTACGAATACGATGCCGAGGACCGTGCCATCAAAACCACGCAACCCGACGGAACCGTCACGAACACCGAATACAACGCCAACGGAAAACCGTCACGCAGCACCGATGCTGCCGGACGTGTAACGGAGACCGAATACGATCCAACGGGCAACGTGACAAAAACCACGCATCACCCCGCGCCCGGCAGTGGAGAAACCGTCACCACCGAAGAAACCTGGTACGACGCCGAAAATCATCCCGTCTTGACGAAAGACTCCGCTAATCACTGGACGCGCACCGGGTACGACAGCATGGGGCGGGTAGTTGCCACGTGGGATCTCGGAACGCACGCGACGCTTGCCGAGGCCGAGACGGCCCCCCTCTCCCCCCTCCCGTCATCCGCCAGCGAATACGACCTTGCCGGGCAAGTGACTGCCACCACCGACGCACTAGGCAATCGCACCACCTACGAGTACGACGGAGCCGGACGCCGGACAAAAGTCACCAGCCCCACTGGGCAAGTGACCCGCAGCACCTATGATGCCGCGGGGAACCTGAGTGCCGTCACCGACGCTGCTGGCAACATCACCAGGCACTACTACGACGCGGGTAACCGTCGCACCGAAACCCAGTTCCCCGACGGCACCCGCACTTCGACGATCTATGATGAACTCGGTCGCCGCACCGCCACCATTGATGCCGAGGGCAAAACCACGCGCTACATTTACGACGAAGCCGGGCGTCTCGCTGCGATTTTCGATGCCGCGCAGCAGGCGACGAGCTTTGCCTACGACGACCTTGGACGCCAAACCGCGCAGATCGATGCCGAAGGCCGCAAAACCAGCTACACTTACAACACCGCTGGCCAACGTGCCACCCGCACGCTCCCCGGAGGCCAAACCGAAAGTTACGCTTACAACCCCGATGGTTCGCTGGCGTCCAAGACTGACTTCAATGGAGAAACCGTCACCTTCACCTATGACGGATTCGGTCGTCTCATCGCCCAAACACCCTCCACCGCCGTCTTGGCACGAGGAGCGATGAAAGCAACGTTTACCTATGATGCTGGCGGACGCCGTATCAGTCAAACCCTTACCGACGCCAACAACATCAACCAGTGGTGGGAAACGTATGGATACGACAACTACGGACGCCTTGCGCAAAAGCGCACGCCAGCGGGCGATTTGGGTTATCTGTATGAT
>JAISAX010000571.1 GCA_031266495.1 Opitutaceae bacterium | reverse complement strand
GGCGGCGATGTTTTCAACAGGTGTGAGGGCCTGGATGTTGTGCACGGTGTTGAAGACGAAGCCGCCGTCCGGTGAAAAGATTTTGAGGCGTTCCGTGACTTGCTCGCGGACTTCCCGCGGGGTGCCGAAGGGGAGGGTTTTCTGGGTGTCCACGCCGCCGCCCCAGAATACGATGTCTTTGCCGAATTCGCGTTTCAGGTAGGCGGGGTCCATGCCGGTGGCGGAGCATTGGACGGGGTTCAGGATGTCGAATCCCGCGGCAATGAGGTTGGGGATGAGGGGGACGATGGCGCCACAGGTGTGCTTGAAGGTTTTCCAGTTCGTGCGGGTGTGTATCCAGTCGTTGATACGTTTGTACCAGGGGGCGTAGAGGGTGTCAAAGGTGGCGGGGGAGCAGAATTGCGAGGTCTGGGTGCCGAAGTCGGCGCCGCAAACGTAGAGGACGTCAATGGCGTCGCCCGCGATGGCGTGGAGGGTGGCGAGGTTTTGTAGGGCGATTTCACATTCGCGGGAGAAGATCGCCTGGATGTAGTCGGGGCGTTCGACGAGGGTGATGTACCATTCGGAGATGTCGCGGATGCCTTTCGGGTTGTTGAGGCCGATGCCGGGGACGAGGGCGATGTCGCCGAAGGCTGTGCCGCCGGGGTTGGCGGTGACGGCGCGGTCGGCGCGGTCGGCGGCGGCGGGGGTGGCGGCGGCGGCGGGGGTGGCGCGGTTGGCGGTGGATACCGATGCCAGTGTGCGTTTCCAGTGGTCGATGTCTTCGGGGGAGAGTGGCTGGAATTCCTCGCAGTTGTCGCGGGGGTCGAGGTTGTTTTCGTCGAGTGGTTGCTGGCGGATGAGGGCGTCGAAGAAGTAGCCGTTCGCGGGCATGTGGCCGCTGGCTCCGGCGGAGATTTCGCCGTTGGGATAGGTGTGGAGGCCGCCGTCGGGCGCGGGGGTGGTGATGAAGTGTTCGGGCACCAGCAGGTCCTGGCCCCAGGGGGCGCGCCATTCACGGTAGTTTTCCCCGAGGTAGCCGAATATCGTGGCGCGTCCGCTGACGCCAATGACATCGGCGCCGAGCGCCTGCTTGAGGTCGTCCCCGATTTCGCCGAGCATCTGGTAGGGTTCCTGAACTTTTACGGGGTGGTCGGGGAGTCCGTAGTGTTTGCGAAGGGCCTGGATGCAACTGACGTGGATTCCGGTTACCGGCGTGCTGCCGAAGTCAACGGCAACGGGTCCGGATTGGTGGTTCAGCGCGGCATGGATTTTTTCGCGGGATGTCATGATTCATTTTTGAACAGAAGGAAACAAAGGCAACGAAGGTAAAACAGAGAAGGTTCCGGATAATAGGTTGTTTGTTTTAACAAGATTATACGGAAATGAACGGCAAGTGTTCATGGTTGTTCTCGTTCATGGTTGTTCTTCGTTCTCTTCGTTGCCTTCTGTTCAACTTTCAGAGCCTCCCGGTCAATAGCGGCCGTAGTTCTGGATGACTTGCATGACGAGCCGCATGCTTTCGAGGGTGCTGCCGTTGTTGATGGAGCCGGCGGTGCTGAGGTTGAGTCCTTTGGCGCCGGAGGCTTGGGCCATCGCGCAGTCGCGCCGGACTTCGGCGATGATTTTTTCGCGGTCGTTGTTCATGAAGGTGAAGGGGGCGAGGCAGCCGTCGATGCGGGCCTGGGGCATGTGGGGGCGGATGTGGTCGAGGTGCACGTTGGGGCCGAAATTGACTCCGGTGAAGCGGAGGCGTCCGAGGAGGGGGAGGAGGTGGCCCATGTCGGAATCGGAGTGCTGGTAGCGGGGGTCGTTTTCGTCGGGGGAGTAGTGGTCGAAGAGGAGTTTGAGAATGGGGTAGCCGAAGGTTTCGTAGAGGTCGGGGGTGGTGAGGGAGCAGTTGTCGTCGGCAAAGGAGAAGCCGCGTGTGGCGCGGGCGTCGGTGTGGCAGAGTTGGTCGATGGCGCGGGCGCGGCGGAGGACGGCGTCGCCGAGGACGCGGGAGAAGCGGAGGAGGAGGTCGGGGGCGTCGTAATGGAGCATGAGGAAGTTTTCGACGCCCATGATGGAGGTGGCGAGGGTAACAGGGCCGCGGATACCGCGTCCGCCCAGGGTGTGGGGGTCGGGTTTGCGTCCGGTGCGGTTTTCGATGTCGCGGGTGCGGGCGTCCCAGTCGGGCGGGGTAATGAAGGCGGCGATGTCGAGTTGCTCGACGTGATCGAGGAGTTTTTCGAGTCCTTCCGGTGTCTGGCTGGCGGGGTCGCCTTCGAGCCACTCGATTTCGTCGTGATAGAAATAGTGTCCGCCAAAGATTTCACCGATGCGTTTGAGGTAGGGAAACTGGTCTTCGGGGTCGTGGATGGTTTCGGTTACGAGGCGGCGTCCAACGATTTTCTCGGCGCGGTCGTTGTAGCGTTTGGCAAGGGCGCGCATGAGTTCGGGCGGGTTGCGCCCCCAGGGGTTTCCTTCAACGCCGAGTTCGGCAAAGAAGCATTCGTGGCTCATGCGAATGCCCAGCGCAACTTGCGGGGCTTGCGGGTTGAAACAGTTGTCGAGGTGAGCGAGTTCGTCGTCCGCCCA
>JAISAX010000534.1 GCA_031266495.1 Opitutaceae bacterium | reverse complement strand
CCCCCCCCCCCCCCCCCCCCCCCCCCCCCCCCCCCCCCCCCCCCCCCCCCCCCCCCCCCCCCCCCCCCCCCCCCCCCCCCCCCCCCCCCCCAAGAGGAGGGCACGCTCAGTGGCGCTTGCGGGAAAACATCCGTGCCAGCCCCAGGGCGACGGCGACGATACCGGACAAAACCGTCACGCCCGCCGGTTCGGGGACCATCGCGGCCCTCGCCGCAAAACCAAAATCGTCAAGGGCGATGATCGTGGCCGTGTTGTTTGCCGTGAAGGAGACCGTGATGCTGGCGATATCGTTGGCCGGGTTGCCGGAGGAGTTTTGCCAACCGGTGAAGGCCCAGCGATTCTGGGTGCTGCCGATAGCGGTCTGGCCATCGGTCGAAGTCAGGCGTTGTCCATCCAGAAGCATGTTTCCGGAATTGTAATAACTGACGGTGACAGTGCCGCCGGTGGCATTGGCAAACGTCCCGCCGAGCGTGAAGCCCGCCGCACTGACGCCCTGGTCACATTCAAAGACCGTGCCATTCCAGGTTCCGAACGAGATCGTCAGCGTGAGAGTATTGGAGCTTCCGGTCTGCAACCGCAGACCGGAACCTGTGGACGTGAGGTAAGTGCCGGAAGTCACTGCCGTGGAACCCGCCGCATTGTTGTCGAATACAAACCGCACATCAGGGCCGCCGCGAAGCACGCCGCTGTCGTAATCCACAACGAATGTCTTGCCCGCAAAAGTTCCGGAAGCGGGGACAACCGTGGAAAAATCCTGAACGGTGCCATAACCGGCAAGAGCCTGAAACACGGGGATGTCGGCCAGCCCCTGAAAAAACCCGGTTCCGCCACGACCCTCGGGATTGATCGATCCCGCTCCGGTATGAACCGCGGGAGCCGCGATGACGGTCACGGTCTGCGCCTCGACAGGAGCCGCAAGCAGAAACCCGATGGAAACAGCAACAAGAACATACCGCGGGATGCGTGTCGTGTACATATGGATACGATTCGTTTTCATGATGGAAGAGAAAGAGAGAGAGGAATGGGGGGGGGGGGAGGAGGACCGGATGCATTTTGTCGTTTGCCGGAATCAGAAACCGGGCGGCTGCGTATCGTGTTGCAGCCACTTTTGGGCGAGAACGCTGTTTTTTCCCCCCGGCAAGGGCGGCGCGCCAAACGAACGCACATGACCGTCCAGAAACAAAACGTTGGCCCGACCCTGGTGGCGAAAATCGATTTTGCCGCCATGAAGGGTATCATAAAATTCGGATACATTCACGAGGGCGGTATTTTTGGTGGCGTCGATATCGATGATGTATGCCTTGCGAGCCGGAGATTCAAAATCGCCCAACAGACGGGAAACCGGACTGGCGGTGCCCGATTGCGAAAAAATGACGGATCCCGACATGGCATAATCCTTCCCCGCATCGGCCCCCCCTCCCCCCGCGACGCGATCCGTCACCGCCGGGCACAACCATACTGTCTGCGCAGTGCGAACGGAGGCGCTGGTGGAGAGGTAAGACCCGAAGCGGGTAAACCACCATCCCTGGGTGCCGGGGTAACTGCTCTGGTAATTCAGCCGGCCTCCGTGTTCGTTGGCATAGAGGAACGAGGCCACCCCGAATTGTCGAAGATTGCTCAGGCACGCCGTCGTGCGGGCGCTGCCACGTGCTTTCCCGACGACCGGTACCAGGATCCCGGCCAGAACACCGACGACGGCAATCACCGTCAGAAGCTCGACCAGGGTGAAGGCGGCGGGGCAGAACCCGGGGAGCCTTATGCAGGGTCTGGTGGAAAGGGGCGGGGCGGTGACGGAGAACATGCAAACATGCCTGGCTTGAGGATTGTTTTTGTCAATAAAAATTAGAAAAAATTTACAACCGGAAAACCGCTCTGATTTATCAGATTTTAATCAATTGATTACTAATATCTTAAATCAGGAATAAAAACCTGTTTTGTCGAGAAAGAATGGTCGGACTTGAGAACCTGAAATCCCGTTTTTGGGCCTTGTTGATAAATTAATTTACCTTTATTTTGTTTTTCGATGAAAGTTTCCGGTCCCGACCCTGTGTCTGCTCCCCCTCCCCCCCCCCCCCCTGCTCCCGTCGTTCGGGTGAAAACCAGGCGCGTTGGCGTCCATGAGATCGCCAGGCGTGCGGGCGTCTCACCCTCCGCCGTCTCTTCGTTTCTGCGGAGTGAAGACGGCAAGGGCCGTGTCGGTGAAAAGAGCCGCTTCAACATCCTGAAAGCGTGCCGGGAACTCGGTTATGAGCCCAGGCAGTCAGCGGCCTTCAACCGCATCTACCCGGAGCTGGGCGAATACTGCTTTCTCCTCTCTTCCGATGCGAATCTCTCCTTTCGCAATCCCTTTTACGCCCAGCTCATCGAAGGCCTTACGGATGCGATTCCGGCTCACGACAGTCATCTGCACTTCTGCCAGTTCGAGGCAGAGACCAACTACTTCGAACAGCCGGAGCGCGTCCCCGCTCCGGTTCGCAATGGCAACGCCACGAAGCTTCTCTGTGCCGGCAAGCCCAACCTGAGCCTGCTCGAAATGCTCCGCCAACAACGCCTGCCTGTCGTCTATCTCGGACAGGAAGTGCCCCTCGGCGGCATCACCTGCCTGATGCCCGACTTTCAGGGCGGTGCGCACAGCGCGCTCCGGCACCTCATCACGCACGGCCACCGCCGCATCGCCGTGGCTGCCGGTCCCTTTGCCTCCGGTTCGTCCAACATCATCGAGCAACGCACGGCCTTCGAGCGCGCGATGAAGGAGAGCGGCATCCCCGTCCATCCCGAACACGTTTATTACGCGCGCCTCGACACGGATGGCGGCAAGGAGATCGTTGACTCGCTACTCCAGAGCCGGGAACGCCCGACCGCGCTCTATTGCTTCAACGACATGATGGCGATCGGCGCGATCCAGCAAGCGGCCGTCCGCGGCCTGCGCATCCCGGAGGACCTCAGCATCATCGGCTTTGACGACATCTGGCTCTCGGGCTCGACCACGCCTCCGTTGACAACCGTGCACTCTCCCATCAAGGAACTCGCCGCGCGTGGCATCGTGGAACTCGACGAACTGACCAGAAACCCCGCATTGCTCTCCGGGCCGCCCCGCAAAATCGTACTGCCAACCCGGCTCGTCGAGCGTGCCTCGGTCGCCTCGCTACCTGCCGCCGCCTCACAGGCTGACGATTCGACCTGACACCTGATCCCGGCAAATCCCCCCCAGCGGGCGCACAAAACAGTAAAAGTGCGCCCCTACGTGAGTCTGTTTCCACCCCTTTCAATTACACCCTCGCTTGTTCCCCCTGGTCTTCTTGCCCTGGTCTTCTTCCTGGCGACCTTCGCGACCTTCGCGATCTTTGTGTAAAAAAAATCCCTGTCCGGGAATGACATCGCTTCTGGCAGCGCTGTCAGCCGAGTCACGGTATTTTAATTTGACTACAAAAATCCGGATCGTCCACGGACCCGGTCCTCATCCCGCCATGCTCATTCCCGTGCCGCCGCCACCGGTTCGAATCGCACCATGATCCGTACATCGGGAGCATCGGGAACAAGAGTCACCGCCAACACCGAGACGCCTTCGTTCTGTCTCTCCTTCCGCGTCGGCGGACGCGCCGGGCTGACTGAAAATCCCGCCCTCGCCGGCGACGTCACGACAGCCCGCAGGGTTTTTCCGGCCTGTGCCAGCGTCGCCACGCGCCCGTCCTCCGAAAGCGTGATCCTGGCCGATGTCAGCATCCGCCACGCCAGCGATTCGCCGGTGCGCAGTCCACTGATCTCGTCTTCGATCACCACGGCTGCGCGTTCGGGCAGCGAGACGTGACGCAGCACCTTGTCCGCAGCTCCCGGATACGCCGCCGTCAAGTCCACCGTGGCGGACGCCTCCCGCGGGCGGCTCTCGAAACGCACGATTGGCGCGACGGCTTTCGGCGATTGCAAACGGTCGCCCGGCGTCACCGTGTTGTGACTACGGTTGTTCATCCGGTAGTATTTCCAGCGTTGTCCGCCCTCGCGGTAGTCAAAATAACGGGGGAGGCCGTAGTCCTCCTGGCCGAGATCGACCGCCCATCGGACGCCGCCGGCATCGAGAACAAACGAACCCAAATCCAGATGGCTGTGGGGCACATCGTTGCCGCCTCCCTTCAGCCCGACCCACAGCGCATCCGAATCCCCGGCCCGGCTGCGCATCACCACGAAGTCGGCTTTGCCCCGGAAATGCGCATCGAGCGGCAGCGTTGTCGCCTCCGCCGCCGCCGGCGCGGACGCCTGCTTCTCCGGATAAAAAAGCGCGCAAAAGACCAGCCCCCGACCGCTCATGCCCCGCTTGTCGAGCGACGACTCGCGCACCTTCGCCAGCAGCAGCCGCCTCACCTCGGGCAACACCTCCGGGTGCCCGAAGCGCCGTGCCAGCCATACGTAAGTCGAAAGCGGCATCGAGTAGTCATGGGCCGGATTGCTGTCGGCAAAACTGAACGACAGGCCGCTCGCCCCGAAAACCTGCAACGCGTAAAACAAGGTCCGGTCAAAACCGGGCAGGCCGGCCACCCCGGCGTCTCCCTCCGGCGTTTCCTCCTCCAGCATGGCGAGCGCGTTGACCAGATAAGTGGTGCCGTAGCTCCAGTAGGTGGGTCCCTCGGGCCAGGCGCCGTCGGGAGCGTAGCCGGCCATCGCGAGCGGAAACGAGGCGCGCGCGCCCGCGAGCACCTGCGCGGCCAGCTCGGGCTCCTCGTCGCGCAGGGCGAGGGCGGCGGCGACAAAACCCGCGTTGCACACGAAATTCCAGTTGTTGAGCGTGGTGTCCCGCGAACCAAAGGCCTGCCAGCGCAATGCGCCGCGACCCTCGCGCTGATACGCCTCGGGTGCCAGGCCGAGGAGATTGCGGACCAGCGCGGCGCGAATGGTCGCGCGATCCCCGGCGGACAGCTCCGGGCGCAGCCACGCGTAGCCCAGTGCCACGCCGAACCCCATCTCGGCCGTATCCAGAAAGGACACCGGATTCCAGTCGGGGAAGCCGCAGACATTGAGCAAATCGCGCCTCGCCGCCTCCAGTTGCCGCTTGTCACCATCGATCCGATACGCGAAGGCGCTGGCGATGATGCGGCCCGCGGCGGCGCGCGACTGGCCGAGCATGTTGCGGTCGCCGGGTTGCTGGTGCGTGTTGGGCGGCAGGGTCAGGTTCATTTCCGCCGCTTCGCGCACCCTGTCCAGCAACCCGCGCATGAGCGGGTCCTCGCGCTCCAGCCGGTGAATCTCCGCGAGCTTCGCATCGGACAACAGAAGCCGGCCCGCCGGCGGCGCGGCGAGCCTGCCGGTGCCGGCAACCGGAGCGCCGCCGACCAGCGGAGCGAGCGACAGGAGGATGCTCACGGGGAATACGCGAAGAGATGTCATGATGTTTTAAATACGGAACCGGATTGAAAGCGGGAAATGGAGACCAACGGCATGCACCAGGCACTAAATACGCCCCTGACGCCAGCGCATGCGCCGCGTCACCCCGCACGCCAGTACGGCCATGAGTCCGGCCAATGCTGCCACGGACTGCGACTCGGGGATGGCGGAAAACGAGGCGGGAGCCGCGTCGTAGAGGCGGAACAGGTCGTAATCGATATCGCTGCTGTTCGCTGTGCCGGAGTTGGTGCCGCCGTTCAGGGAAAAGCCGCCGCTCGTCAATCCGGTGGTCACCACGCTGGAGTTGATCTTGAATGTGGCCGTGGCCAGGGCTGTGCCGCTGGTGTCGATGGCGCCGCCATCGGTGCGTCCGAAAAGCCTGGCCGTGATCCATCCGTCGGCATCCGTGCTGAAGGTGAAACCGATGTGGTTGATCGAGGCATTCACTCCGGTGGTTACGGGAAGCGTGCCGGTCAGCGTAATAGAGCTGACGGTGCTTCCGCCTGAATTGGTAATGGAGCCGCTTTCCCCCTGGATGAAGAGCTTGAAGTCGCCGAGGGTTCCGGAATACAGGGCGATGCGGAGCACGCCACTGTCGCTGGCGGGAGAGCCCGACGTCAGATCGATGGGACGAAACCAGTTGTCATAGAACGAGGAGAGGCTGTTGACCCGGAAGAACAAATCGGCACCGCCGTTGAGATGGACATAATCGCCCGCTTTGGTGGACAACGCTCCCCAGGAATTGGCCGCACTGGCCGGCGTGAAGTTGGCGACGGCACGATAACCACCGGAGGAAGTCGTACTGTTTTTGAGCACATGAAGGTAAGACCCTTGGCCGAGGGGATCGGCGGCGGTGAGCGAACTCTGATAGATTGCGCTATTGCTGTTGAGTGCGCCCGTGCCGCCGACGTTGACGATATTGGCGGAGTCGAAATCCGCCTCGAAAATCAGGGCGGCCCGGACCGTGCCCGGTGCGGAAAACAGCAGGCCGATGCCTGCCAGAAGAAAGGGACGAAGCAGGCGCTTCATCACGGAGTACGGAAGGCGGGAGGAACAGGTGGAGGTTGTCATGCTAATTTATCAGGTGGACGTTGCAGGTAATAACGTGGAAGCCGCCGGACAGGATATGCTGCGGGTCGCGCTGTTCCTGTTGTCCTTCAAAGATCAAAAACGAACAATCCTCCGGATACTAACACAGATCAGCCGTCGTTTGTGCCCCCCTTCCCTTCTTCCCTCCTCTCCCCCCCCCCCCTTCCCTTCCCCTCCTTCCCTGCCCTTCCCTTCTCCGGCCCGGCATCATTCCTCTATGACGATTCGGGATTTTTCTCCGGAAACGTCGCGCCCGGCGCCCATATGCCCGGCACGAGGACTGACTTGGGCCGCTCCGGGATCCCGCGCTCTCCCTGATGCAGTGCCGCCACCAGAAAATCCACCGCGGCCTCCCCGATGTGAGAGGAATCCTCGTAAATGCCCGCCAGATTGCCGTCCGGCAGTTTTGGCACGCTTGCACACGCCACCGCCAGATCCTGCGGCACCCGGCAACCCGCCCGGGCGATGATCCCCAACAGCCGCGGATTGCCTGTGATCACCGCATCCGGGCGGTGCTCGTCGTACCATTCGCGAAAGGTCTCTGCCGTCAGCACCTCCTCGTCGAGTGGCGGGATACGGTCGCCGCGTCCGCACAGATGCTGCTCCACCAGATACCCGGCCAGGAAATTGTGGTCCGCGCGGGCGTCGGTGGTAAACGAATGCGCGAACCCGATCCGCCGGTAACCCGCACGCAGCAGCCGGCGCATGATCTCCTTGACCGCCCGGAATTGCGTCGGCGCCACCGTGTGCAGAAGCGGACTGGCAAGCGAATACCCGAAAGTCACCGATGCGAAACGCTCGAATGGAAACGCCAGTGTCATGTTGGGGCCGGGCTGCGGACAGACGAGAATCCCCTCGATGTTGCGCGTGATGAAAATCCGGGCCAGCCGGTCCGTCGTCATCCCCCGCTGGGCGATGTCAAAAACCTCCACCTTGTAGCCGTGCTCCAGGGCGCGCTTGCAGGAGCCCGCATGATAATCACTGAACATCATCACCTCGTTCCACCGGCGCGAGTGAGGCGGAACAAGCTCCGTGTTTACGAGCCAGGCCAGGACTCCGTGGTAACTCGCCGAACGGGACCGGGACCGGTAATTGGCAAGCGCCGACAACATGGGGTCCGGCGCATAGCCCAGGCGCGCGGCCGCCTCGCGTATCCGTTCTCTGGTGTCAGGAGGAATGCTGGGGTGATTGCGCATGGCAAGCGACACCGTGGAGCGCGCCACCTTCGCCATTCCGGCCACATCCGCCTGGGTTGCCCTGCGCGATTTGCTCATCTGTGTCAGTAAGCCGGGCGTTGAAGCAGACCGTCAAATACAAACACTCCAGGCCCTCACCTGTTCTGTCTCCTGCCCGTGTGGGGGTTGCCTGGGGGGGGGGGGGGGGGGGGCGGGGCGGGGGGGGGGGGGGGGGGGGGGGGGGGGGGGGGGGGGGGGGGGGCCCCCCCCGGGCAGGGGCGGGAGGGGCGGCGGGGGTGCTGGCGGTGATTTTCCAGCGCAGCTCGACTTCGT
>JAISAX010000343.1 GCA_031266495.1 Opitutaceae bacterium | reverse complement strand
GGCCCCCGCTTCGGCCCGTGCTCCCTCACCACCCCTCCCTTCTTCGCTGGATTGAATACCCTTCGATACCAATCGATAAAATCTCCCCCTTTCCTCGCTCCATTCCCTTCCTGTTTCCTCTTCCTTGATTTGTTTGACTCACATCATTATACTCTTCAGTCAATTACACCCCCCTCACTGGCTTTAACCACGAACAGCATTACCGCTAGTGTGCAGTCAAAGGTCAAAAGTCGGAAGGTCGAAGGTCGCCAGCAGCCCCGCTACGCGGAGTATTTTGCAGGGATGGCCCGCTCCGGCGGCCTTGCCGACAGTGTCGGGATGAGAATCGCCGTCAGAATGCCGATGAGGGCGATCACCGCCAGCAGTTCGATCAGGGTGAAAGCCCGCGAAAGCGGGCGACAGGGGGGAATGTCGGGTAGTTGTTTTTCATGACGCAAGAGGCCCGGGACGGCAACAGGGGGGGGGAGGGGGGGGAAGGCGTGGTCAGGGTTTCAGCGTGATTTCCGCGTGGAAGGTGCGGACGGGGACGTTGTTCATCCATTTGGCGGAAGGGCTGTCCTTCGCGTGACTTCAGTCACTCAGTCACCCGGTGTGATTGTCCACATGCCTTTGGGTTGGGCGAGAGTGCCGGAACCGATCGTCGCCGAGGGAACCAGATGCGCGACATGGCCGTCGCAAAACAGGTAATTGAAAGAGCCTCGATGCATGTTGGTCCCGGCAGATCCCTTGTCGATTTTCATTTGCGACGCGAGACTGACATTCCAGCACGCCCAGCCGCCCACGCGATTATCCGGATTGCTGTGATCGGTTATCAGGATCGTCCGCGTCGGCTCGGGGATCGATTCGTAATAAATCCCGAGAAAATTGTTGTCACCACCCACCCGATACAGGGAAGCGTCCGGGGTTCCGATTTGGGACAGGATGCCGTAGGAACGTCCTGCCCCCCAGCCGCGGATTTGTGGCAGTGTGTCGCCAGGACAATAAAAAATCTGCTTTTTGCCAATCGGCTGGACACCGACGTCGTCGCCACCCGTGGAGCCGAATTTCCCGACAAGATACTCGCTGATGGCTTCGTCCCACATCCATTCCGTCCCCGCGGGTTTGCGCCCGGCGTGAGGGAAATAGCCCTTGTTGTTTGTCGCATACATCTGGAACGCGATGCCGATTTGCCGGAGGTTGGAAATGCATTGGGCGGATTTCGCGGTGGCGCGAACTTGTCCGGCGACGGGAATGATGATTGCCGCCAGGATGCCGATGATGGCAATGACGACAAGCAGTTCCACGAGGGTAAAGGCCCGCCGTGAAAGGCGGTACCGAAGGATACGATGTAGTTTTGTTTTCATGACAGTGAAAGCGTGTTCGTGAAAAAAAAAGGGGGGGGGGGGAGAGAGTGGGCACACGTGGTCAGGGTTTCAGCGTGATTTCCACGTAGAAGGTGCGGACGGGGCCGTCGTTCATCCATTTGGCGGAAGGGCTGTCCTTCGGGTCGCGGATGGGGACGGTGAGCGTGGTCGAGTTGGCGGCGTCTTCGGGGACGAGCGGCGTGACGGCGCCACAGGCAGCGACGCGACGGGTGTCGGCAATGCGGCCCGGTGACAGCATGGGAAGCGTGATGGTGATCGCCGGGTTGCCGTGATCGAGGTGGATCGAACCGAGGTCGCCGTTCCAGTCGGTGAAAATTTTGGCCGTGTTGTTTTGCACGAAATGAAGGGCGAGAACGATTTTCCTGCCAATCCCGCTCCCGCCGCTCCCGCCATCCGCGGTGAACGCTTCCAGCGAGCTTTTGCGTTCGTCGATTTCGGCATGGAGGATGGGGTTTGTCTCGACCGGATCGGTGTAGCGGGCGAACGGGCCGGGCGAAAGGAGCGCGACCAGGGTTTTCAGGCTGAGGCCGTGGGCGTGGAGTTTGTCGCCGAGAATGAGGCTGTGCTTGTATCCGTAAGCCTTGGGATCGTCGGGCGAACTGGCGGCGAACCAGAAGAGTTTGTATTTGTCGGGTTCGGCGCCGGGGTCCCAACCCTTGCGAAGCGCCCAGTCGAGGTAGCGGGGATATTCGTTGGCGAGAGCGGTGGGGTCGGTGGTGAAACCGATTTCTGTCTGCCAGATGGCGGGCGCGGGGAAACCGTTTTTCCCGGCGGCGCGATGGATGTATTCAAAGCTGGATACGGGGAAATAGTGGATGTCGTGAACGTCGATGGATTCCCATGCCTTGTTGCGGTCGAGGAGCGCGACGTATTCCCGGACGGAGCCACAGCAGGGCCAGCCGCCGTAAACGACCTTGCCGCCGAGTTCGCGGATGATCTTCGCGGCGGGGAAATGGACGCGCTTCATGTACACGTCGAGGTCGTCGCCCTGACGCCAGAATCCGCTTTCGGCGTGGGCTTCGTTCCAGACCTGGAAATAACGGAGGTTGTAGGGCGGCGCGGCGAGAAAGGCGACGACGCGGCGGACGTAAGCCTCCCACGCGGGGACGTGCGCGGCGCCGGGTTGGGCGAGCGCGTGGTTTTTGACGGTTTTGCTTCCCGCTCCGGTTTGCTCCCGCGTGCTTGTATCAGGATTCTGGATAAATGTGGTTTCGATCATCGCGCCGGGGAAGGGAGCGGTCGGGTCGGGTTTGAGTTCCACGCGGCGTCCGTCGGCGAAGTGCAGGGTGCGCGGCTCGGCGTCCACGGCCCAGCGGGCGGAGTAGTCGAGGATGGGCAAAAATTGCACGCCTTGCTCCCGGAGCCGGAGGATTTTTGCACCCCATTTTTCAAGCTCGGCCTGGTTCCATTGGCCGGGCTTGGGTTCGAGTTTGTCCCACGAGATATCGTCGCGTTCCCAGCCGACAAATTCGTTGAGAGTGGAGACTTTCCCGAACCCCTGGCAGACGCCACTGAAGTTGCGGATGGCCGAGGATGGCGGCGGTGGCGGCGTCTCCGCCGCGGTGGCGGAAAATCCGGAAGCCGGAAGACAGAGCGCGAGCAGGATTGTTATAGTTTTTCGGATACGGATCATCGGGAGAGGGTGAGTTCGGCGTAAATTGTCCGGACGGTGGCGTTGGTGAACAGGGTGGCGGCGGGAGATTCCGGGGCGTCGGCGGTCGGGATGCGCAGCGTGGTGGTCGTGCCAACGGGGTTTTCAACGGGCGTGGCGTGGCCGGCCATGTCGATGCGGCGGACGCCCGCGATGCGGGAAGCCGGGAGTTGCGGGAACGAGAGCGTGACGGTTTCGGGCAGTTTTGACGCCGGCCTTTTTTCGCGGTTCAGGTGCAGGATGGCCAGGATGCGGGTGGAGCCGGGGCTTGCAGGCGATTTGAGCAGAAAAACTTCAAAACCGTCTTTTTTTTGAGCGATATTGTTTCGGGCGAGAGCGGGCGTGGTGGTGACAGGTTCGGTGTAGAGGGCGAGAGGAGAGTCGCCGAAAAGTTCCGCGAGGGTGCGCATGGCGTGTCCGTGCGCGGAGAGGTTTTGACCGTGGAGGAGGGCGCGTCCGTAGCCGTAGGATTTGGGATCGTCGGGCGTCCAGGCGGGGAACCAGAAGAGTTTGTAGTGGTCGCGGTCGGCGGCGCTCCAGCCCTCGCGCAGCGCCCAGGCGATGAAGCGGGGCCACATGTCGGGAATCGTGGCGGTGTTTTTTACAAAACCGATTTCGGTTTGCCAGAGCGGCACGGAGCCAAGGCCGCGCTTGCGGGCGGCGTCGCGGATTTTTTCAAAGGCGGAAATCGGGAGGTAATGGATGTCGTGGACGTCGATGGTTTTCCATGCGTCGTGGCGGTCCAGCATGTCGATGTATTCGGGGATGGGACCGCAGTCGGGCCAGCCGCCGTAAACGATTTTCGCGGCGGGCGCGGTTTCGCGGATGACACGTGCGGCGGGGAGATGGATGCGTGTCATGTAATCGTCCATACTGGCGTGCTGCCAGAAGCCGCTGCGAGGGTGGGCTTCGTTCCAGATCTGGAAGTAACGCACATTGTAAGGGGGAGCGGAGAGGCGGGAGACGACGCGGCGCACGTAGTTTTCCCAGGCGGGCACGTGTTCGGGGGCAATGGCCCATTGCATCCGGGGTTTGGCGACGGCGGTGCTTTCGCGAACCCAGGAGCCGTTGTGGGCTTTTTTGTAGTTGAGGACGACGAGGCGTCCGTCGTCCTTGCGCTCCATGACGGTGCGGGTGGTGGCGGTTTCGAGGGTGGTGCGCGGGGTGGTGTCCACGGCCCAGCGGGCGGTGTAATCGAGGCAGGGAAGGAATTCGACTCCTTGTTCGCGGAGGTCGAGGACACGTTGTCCCCATTTTTCCAATACGTCCTGTTTCCAGTCGCCTTGCGCGGGTTCGAGGTTTTCCCAGGAGATATCGGCGCGGTCCCAGCCGATCATGCGGGGAGGCATGAGGGCGGCGCTTTTCGCGCCCATCTGGCACACGCCGGTGAAGTCGGCAAGCAGCGGCGGCGTAGCCGCCGCTGCTGAAATTAAGAAGTAAGAAGTAAGAATTAAGAATGAAAACAACGGGCGGCGCATGGCAGGGGGGGGGGGGGGAGAGATTTCTTACTTCTTACTTCTTACTTCTTAATTCTTACTTTCAGCGCGAAGCGCTGATATGGTGACGTCGAGTTTGTGGCCGGCGGCGTAGCGGGGCGGCGTGCCGGTGTCGTTCTGGACAAAACAGATGAGGTTGCCGGTCTTGACCGGGAGGGTGAGGTCGATGGCGATTTGTTTGCCGGTTTCGTCGAGAAGCGGTTTGAGCGCGGCGCGTTCGCTGGCGGGCAGGAGTTCGTCGGCGATGACATAAATGCGCAGGTTCTTGGTGTCCTGGCCGGAGGTGGCCGTGCCGGTGATTTTTACCTGTCCGGAGGCGGCAAGGGTGGCGGGCACCTGGTAAATCCAGGCCAGATCGGCGCGGTCGGCGTAGGCGGTGCCGTCGGCGAGCAGAACCCAGGCGCGTTCGCGTTTTTTCACATCGACGGCCCAGTTGGGCTGACCGCCGGTGCGCTCCGGCTGGAGGGCGGAAGTGAAAAGACTGAGTTTCGCCTTCGGATCGGCGAAGGAACGCACGCCAAACCAGCCGTAGGCCCAGCGTCCGGGAGCGATTTCGTTGGTGTCCTTGTTGAAGTCGCGGATGTTGTTGGCATTCGCGCTTGTAGTTTCAGCGGCGTTACAGACGGCGCCTGGCGCGAATGCAAACGCGAGCGTGGCGATGCTCGTCAGGGTCATCAGGATGGCGCGGAAGCGCCGGGAGGGGATGTTGTTGGATTTCATGGCAATACCGGAAAGTGCGCTGGCAAGAATTACAGGA
>JAISAX010000270.1 GCA_031266495.1 Opitutaceae bacterium | reverse complement strand
TCACCGGGCAACTCTTACGGCAGAATCACGTTCGTTGGAGCCAAGGATTTTTCCGGCGCGACTTTCGACATCGAAATCGACCCCACCAGCGACATCAATGACGGCGACCGGGTCATCGTCACGGACACGGCGACCGTGGAAGGCGTGATCGTTCGCCATGATGTCGGCCCACAGGGCAGCCTGTTGGTCGATTATGTGGATCCCAGCTATAAATGGCTGATCCTGCGCGCGAAAACGATCGATGGCGAATTCGTGCCCGAGGTGGAAACCACCCTTCTTTATCTGACGCCGGAATTAAGCTATGGGATCGTCGACCCCGACGTCTACCCCGAGGGCACCTCCGGTGACGGCTCCACCGACCTCACCGCCGGCGTCTTCATGTCCTTCCGCCAGACATCCTCGTTCGGCGACTACGCGCTCACCCGAAACGAACGCGCCACCGCCAGTGCGCTCGAAACGCTGAGCCGCGACAGCAACCTCTACAAGGAACTCCTGACCGGCGTCACGAAAGGCGAGGAGCGCGCCATCCTCAACGCCCTCTCCGGCGAACCCCACGTCTCCGTGAAAACCCACCTCGCAAGACAGGACGATGGTTTCATGCGCCGCTTCCTGCGTCACGCCGGCCAATCGGCCCAGCGCGATGCGAAGTCCGGTCGCGGTAACGGCAGCGACTTCTGGATCGACATCGACCGCACCCGCGCCGACGCCGACGGAAACCACAACGCCGCTCGCGCCACCCTGCATGGCACCGAAATCTCCGGCGGCCACGACGCGCATCTTTCCGGCGGCGGCCTCGCCGGCGTCGCCTTCCGCCTGGGCGAATCCCGTCAGGAAGTCAAAAACGACCGAAACGCAAGCGCCGACCTCACCACCGGCACCGCCGCCTTCTACGTCGGCAAGGAACGCATCCTGAGCGACGGCACTCTGCGCGTCCTCTTCTCCGGCGCCTTCTCCCGGCACGGAGTCGAGAGCAAACGCAAAGTCCGCATCGGCCAGAACACCCAAAAGCTGGAGACCACCACCGCCGGCACCGCCGTCACCGCGGCCCTGGAAACCGCGTATCGCCTCACCCCGGTGGAAGAGGTCATCGTGGAACCCTACGCCGCCCTCACCCTGACCCACCTGCACATGAACGGCTTCAAGGAAAAAGGCGGGAGCGCCGCGCTGAACAAGAAGGGAGACACCTGGACCCCGGTCACGAGCACCCTGGGCGTGCGGTTCTCGACGCCTCTCCAGAACCACGTGAGTTTCGACGCCGATATAGGCTGGCAACACCGCTACGGCACCACCCCGAAAAGCGTTTTCACCTTCAACGCCGGCAGCGCCCCCTTCAAAATCCGGGGCGCCGACCTCAACAGAAACGCCGCGATTCTTGGGTTGGGAGTGGGCGTGAACCTCACCGACAAAGCCCGCATCGGCCTCCGATACGACGGCGAACTCTCCACAAGAGGGAAGAGCCATCAGGGGCAGGTGGTGTTCGAGATGAAGTGGTAGGCAGGAGACAGGAGACAGATAGTACAGCGCGTTTGATTTTCGGACGGAGAGGTTTTGATTTCTGGACGCGAATTTTTATTGTTTTTGCTTGATTTTCGGACGGGATTTTTTGCTTATTTGAAGGGGGTTTGCGACGGGCTCAAAGCCGCCCGTGAGCGGCTTTGAGGGAGGCGTCAGACCAATTGCGCTACTTGTCCGGCGAAATCCAGAGGACTTCGGTGCGCGGGCGCGCGCCGGCGCCGGCGGCGGCGTAGTGACGATGCTCAAGGCGCTGCCAGTCGCGCAGCAGATCGTCATACAGCGCGCTGGCGTAGCCGCAGACCATCGCTCGGCCCTTGATGGCTCGCAGTTGCGTGAGCAGCGCGACGTGCTCGTCGTCGCTCATCTCGTGGCGGTAGCCGACGCTTCCCCGCGTCGATTTGACGTAAGGCGGATCGATGAAGAAAAGTGCGTCAGGCGTGTCTTGCACCCGGATCACATCCAGCGCGTCACCGCACTCGATTACGACACCGCGCAAGCGGCGGCAGACGGCGGCCAGTACGCGCGGGTAGCCCATCCACTCGCGTGCCTTGCAGCCGCTGCCTTTACGGTGGCGTGCGTTGGCGAACGTGGTTTTTTGGGGGTTAAACAATGCTCCGTGGTGAAACGACAGGTACGATCGGACAATGGCCCGCTGGGCGCGGATCACCGGATCGGCGCTGACCTGGAATGCCAGATCGAACTCGCGCCGTGCGTAGGGCGTGCGGTGCAGGCGTTTGAATAGCTCACGGCATGCGCAACGGTCTTGCAGAATGCGGAAGATGCCGACGATCTCCTCATCCGCGTCGTTATAGACCTCGACCTTGCTGCGCGGCTTGCGCAAGAGGACGGACGCGCCGCCGCCGAACGGCTCTATATAGACGCGGTGCAGCGGCATGTGGCCGATGATCCAGGGCGCGAGTTGCCATTTTCCGCCGAAATAGCGCAACGCGGCGCGCGGGACGTCGCGTGTGTGCTGGAGTGGCGGCAGGTCAATGATTGCTTGTTTTCGGGGTTTCATGAGGCATCTCCTTTTGGGGCGACGCTCCGA
>JAISAX010000243.1 GCA_031266495.1 Opitutaceae bacterium | reverse complement strand
CAGGCAAGATCATTTGTTTGAGAGAATGACAGTTGTTTACAGTGAATGACACGAAGGTGAGCAGGGAGGCGGCGCTTTACTGCCGATCCGTCCACGGGCTGGAAGCCCGTGCCACGTCGATCCGCGTAACATCAGTTTCATAACGGAAGTTACGCAGTACGCAGTGGCGCGGGCGTCTCGCCCGCCTCCGGAGTGGCACGGGCTTCCAGCCCGTGGACGGCGAAGCCGCCGGATCGAAGGTGACAGTGGCGCGGGCTTTTTCTGCCAAACGCCCGCATTTCCGGGCGGCGCTGCGCGCCGTCAGCGGGCGAGACGCCCGCGCCACGCCTGAATCGTTCTCGTTCTCTTGCTCGTACTCTTTCTCCGGATCGTTACTAGTACTCGTTCTCGTACTCTTTCTCTTTCTCGTATTCCTGATCGTACTCCTGCTTCGGCACTCGCAAGACGCGCCGGAGCACAAACCGGAGAACAAACAGGAGAAAGAGTACGAGAACGAGTTGATGTGGGCGAGATGCCCGCGCCACTCCGGAGAGGCAGGGGGGCGACGCTGCGCGTCGTCCACGGGCTGGAAGCCCGTGCCACTTCGATCCGGCGGCTTCGCCGTCAGCGGGCGAGACGCCCGCGCCACTTCAAGGCCGTCTGCGTAACATCAGTTTCATAAGATGGCCGCAAAAAGGCACAAAAGGCGCAAAAATAAAGAGCTGTATTTTTTTTGCGCCTTTTGCGCCTTTTTGCGGCCATTCAATAGTCTTCGAGGGAAAATCATTTTCCATGAAAAATCCGGGTTAACTATTTGGTTGATACAGGGCCTCTTGTGTCCCTGTTGATGACAGATGAGGCAACTCACGAATGGAGTAAAAATGTGCTGATTTCGCTTGGCGTTCCCGTTTACACGTCGGAATCCGTTTTGACGGAAGTAATCCACCTTTTGCGCAAGCGAAGCGGGACGCGAAAAACATGGCAGGCCGTGCTCGATAGCATCGAGGCGGGCGTTTTGCGCGTTTTACCCGTAATGCCGGTTGCCGCCTCGCGAATAAAAGAGCTGATGCTGAAGTATTATCCGCAAATGGACTTGGCGGATGCCTCGCTTGTCGTGCTTTCCGAACGGTACCCGAAGGCAAAGCTGATCACGATAGACAGACGGGATTTTACCGTTTACCGGCGCAAGGATGGGAACCCGGTGCCACCAGTCATGCCGCCAGAGTAGCGGCCGCCCGTGGCAAAACCGGCATGGCTCAAAGGGGCTTCGCAAAACGAAGTGGTTTTTTATCCGCTGATGTTACGCGATGCCTCACGTAGAGGCTTCGCTTGCGAAGCCCGCAAGGACCTGACCACAACGAGAGATACGCCAATACTGTCTGGCCTGGCGCGGGCGTCGCAAGCGACGCCCCTACGGCCGATCCGCGTAACATCAGTTACCCGGCCAGATTTCGCAGCTCTTGCGCCAACCCGAATAGCCCGATCGCTTCCGTGTCGGCATTCAGCGGGTAGCGCTCCTGGCCGGGATAGACGACAAATCGTCTGGACGGCTTCAGGTCGGCGCAGGCGATGTGGAAGCCGCGTTCCACTTTGGGCGCGGAGCTGCGCTTGATCTCGATGGCCCACAATTCATTGCCCGGCAAAGTCAGAAGGAGGTCGATTTCCGCTCCCGCAACCGTCCGGTAAAAGCTGGCTTCGGTGCGTCGCGGCGCAACCGTGGCCAGGGTCTCGATCACAAACCCCTCCCAGCTTGCGCCGACGGACGGGTGTCCCAGCAATTGCTCTCTGGTGTCCAGCATCAGGAGCGTGTGCATAATCCCGCTGTCACGAATCAGAACTTTCGGGGATTTTACAAGGCGTTTGCCAACATTGGCATGCCATGGGGGCAGGCGTCTCGCCAACAGGAGGTCAACCAGAAGGTCGAGGTAACGGGCCACGCTTTTGGCATCAACCCCGAGTCCTCCGGCCAGCGTTGCCGCGTTGTGCAGTCCGGCCTGGTTATGCGCCAGCATGGTCCAGAAGCGTCGCAGGGTTTCCGCCGGTATGCGGGAGCCGAATTGGGGAACGTCCCGCTCAAGGTAGGTGCGGATGAAATCGCTGCGCCATTTGACGCTTCCGGCGTCATCGTCCGCCAGAAAACTTCCGGCAAAACCGCCGCGCACCCACAGGCGATCAAGCTGGCCGCCGGGATGGTGTTCCGCGCCGACTTCGGTGGCGTCGAATGGTCCAAGTTCGATATAGGAAATGCGTCCCGCAAGGCTCTCGCCCGACTGTTTCAGGAGATCGATGGAGGCGGACCCCAGCAGCAGAAACTGTCCGCCCGTCCGTCCCTGGCGGCGTCCCTGGTCGATCAGGCCGCGCAGTATCCGGAATATTTCCGGAGTGCGATGAACTTCATCGAGTATCACAAGCTTGTCCCGGTGTTCGCCAAGATAGGCTTCCGCATTCTGGAGTCTGGCTCGGGCAGAGGGGGATTCCAGATCGAGGTAGATCGAGGGACGCGTTTCCCCGATTTCCAGCGCCAGGGTGGTTTTGCCGACCTGCCGCGGTCCCAGCAGGGCGACAGCAGGATTCCGGTCAATGGCGGCAAGTAGCTCCGGGCACAGGCGTCGGTCGATCATCCTTGTTTTTATGGAGCCAGGCTCCGGATTTGCAAGGTTCGTTGCGGTCGGTTGCCCGTGAGGTGGTTTTGCCCTGACTTGCTGGCGACGGGTAGCGACGGGGGGACGGGGGGACGAAGGCGACGGCGGGGGGGGGGGGGATCCGGGCGACGGGGATCGACAGGTTTCGACGAGACCGATGCGACTAGACGGGGCTGGCGGCAAATACATGCCTGGTTCAGGGAGAGGGGTGTCCGGAGAGGTGTCCGGAGGGGCGTTTGAGCGGGATGGCGATGTTGAAGGTTTCACCGCCGCCGGGTTGTTCGTCGGGCGAGGCGGCGCAGAAGAGGACGGCAGGCTCGCCGCCGTCGAGCCAGATCTGGGGGCGCTCCAGCGCATGGAGCGGGACGCGCCGGCCGGCGATCGTTGTGTATCCGGTTTGGCTGACAAGGACGCGCGGCGCGGGACTCCAGTCGATGCCGTCGGGCGAACGCATCAGCGCGAGCGAGCGGCCTTCGCCGGTGAAAAATCCCCGCATGTCCTTCACGACGGCGCGGTATTCACCATTCTGATACCAGATGCAGGGATCCTCGGCCGGGAAATCGGCGCCGGGCCTGGTGAAGACAGGGGCGGGCAGCCTGGTGAACGGTCCTTCGGGCGACGGGCTGGTGGCGACAATGTGGACGACCGGACCGCCGAAGGGCAGGGGGCGCTCCTTCGCGACGCCCTTGTAGATCATCAAAAAACCCCCGCCGGGCCGTCGCATGACGGTGGGGTTCGCGCAGCAGAGCGCGTCGTGGAATCCGGGCACGACGTCGATGAGCGGACGGTCGTCGCGCCGCCACGGGCCGCCGGGCGAGTCGGCAACGGCGACGCCGATGCGCTGGTTGTTGCGGTGCAGGAAATTCAGTCCGTTTGCCGCCGGTTTCCGGTCGCCGCGATTGCCCATGTAATAAAGGTAGTAACGTCCGCCGCTCTCCATGATCGCCGGGTTGTGGGTGCAGTGTCCGTCCCAGAAATCCGGGCCGCGCGCGGGCAGCGCGACATCGGCGTGCCGGTAGGGGCCGAGCGGGTGGTCGGCGACGGCATGCGCGATTTCGCTGTGCGTCACCCAGGCGCAAAATCCTTCCTCGCGCCGCCAGCGCGAATAATAGAGATGGCAGCGTCCGTCCGCGTCTCGCGTCATGGCGCCGCACCAGACGAACCAGCCTGATTCGCGGAAGACGGCGTGATCCGGCACGGGCTGTATCCAGCGGGCGAGGTCAAAGTCGTCGTCATGGCCGGGAGGCATTTTGTCCGGGTGGGCGGCGCAGTCCGGCGATGCGGCGCACGCAGGAAGGTCCGGATCAACGAGAGCGGCGGAGCCAAATGCTGTTGTGAAACGGAGAAATGACCGGCGACGGGTTCGGGAAAGCATGGAGGGGCCAGAAAAAAGGTGCCCGATGACGGGCAGTCGAGGGATAAAAAAAGGTTCTGAAAAGTAACCACTGAAGTTACGCGGATCGACCGTAGGGGCGTCGCTTGCGACGCCCGCGCCAGGCGGAGAGAATTGGCGAATCGCCCGTTGAGTCAGGTCGCTCGCGGGCTTCGCAAGCGAAGCCCCTACTTTTCGGCTGCGTAACATCAGTTAACCACAGAGGCCTGAAGCGGCGGAACCGCAACCCAAGCCCAGGCAGACGAAGCAACCGCGAATGGACGCGAATGGGCGCGAATAAAAACAACGTCTGCGGATTCCGTTCATTGGGGTTTTATTCGCGTTCATTCGCGTCCATTCGCGGTTGCTTCCGATGAACAAAGAAGAATGGTTTGCCGGATGTGTCCGGAAAAATTTTGAGGAAAATATCATTTTCCGATTGCCAGTCGTAAATTTTGTATGAAATTCCATGAAAAAATGAAGGTTGCCACTCTCAGTCCTGTTGCCAGGCCCCGCTTGCGCGACGTTGCCGAAAAGGCGGATGTGTCGATCGGCACCGTGAGCCGCGTGCTCAACGGCAAGGCCGACGTGGCGGAGGAACTGGCGGAACGGGTGCTGCTGGCCGCCCGTTCGCTGGGTTATACCCGCCGCGCCCTGGCCGTCCAGCCGGTCGCGCAGACATTGCGGCAGGCATCGAATGATACCGCCATGATCGGCTACCTGGTGGACGCCCCCAGCCTGGCCCGGGTGACCGCCGACCCGTTCCTGCAACACTTCCTCGCCGGCATCGAGGACGGCGTAAACCGCAACAACGGCCATCTGCTTTTCGCCACATGCGGAGAAGAGGTGGCGCGCGGGGCGATCCCGGCAATGATCGCCGAAAACCGCGTGCAGGGCGTCATCCTCAAGCCCAGTTCGGCCACGCCCGACGCCTGGATTCGCAAGCTCAACGAACTCGTCCCCGTCGTCATGCTGATGAACAGCAGCGAGGACCGGTCGATCTCCTCCGTCATGTGCGACAACTACGCGGCGACGTATCAGATTCTCCGTTACCTGAGGGAGCTGGGGCACCGGAGAATCGCGTTTCTGTCGGTGGATGACCTGGGGCAATCGCCATCCGTATTGCATTCCGAACGGATGGACGCGTACCGGAAATACGCCGGCTCCCTGGGCTGCGTGGAAAACCCGGCGTATCTCCAGACGCCGACGCGCGACCACGCGCGGGAGACGCTGGCCGAGGTGATAGAGACCGGGTTGAAAAACCTCCTGGCCATCCGGAAGGCGGAGCGACCCACCGCCGTGGTTTGCGCGACGGATTCCTATGCGTTCGCCTTGCTGGCCCTGGCGGGGCGCCACGGCATCGGGGTGCCGGGGGATTTGAGTGTGGTTGGTTATATGAACACGGATACGTGCGAGCACTCGGCTCCGCCGTTGACCAGCGTGTCGCTCTCGGGCGATGAGGTGGGGCGCGTGGCGGTCAACCTTCTTTACGAGCGCCTGCAAAACCCGTCGATGATGGTGCGCCATGTGAGCGTGGGCACGCGCCTGGTCGAACGGCTGTCATGCGCCCCGGCGCCGGATTCCTGAGCGCAACGGCGCGGGTGTCGGCCGGCGATGTCGCCCCGGTTTTTTCCCTCCGGGGGGGGGGGGGGGGGG
>JAISAX010000189.1 GCA_031266495.1 Opitutaceae bacterium | reverse complement strand
CGGGGCCGGCAAGATGCCGGCGGTCCCAGGCGCTCCCGCGCCGATGGCCAATACCATCCCTCCTCTGTTTCCTCCGGAAACGTAGATGAACCTGAAAAAACAATGCATCCGCAGGCTTTGCTTTCATTCGCGTTCATTCGCGTCCATTCGCGGTTGGGTCGCCTGCTTTCGTTGCGGCTTCGCTGCTCCAGGCCTCCTGTCCCCGCCGGCGCCACACCATCGGTGTGACGCCGTGCTGCTCGCGGAAGCGCTTGATGAAGTACTCGCTCAGGTTGAACCCGCAGGCCGCGGCCACCTCCTTGACCGAGAGGCGGCTGGTGGCGAGCAGCCGTTCGGCCAGCCGGAACCGCTCCCCGCGCACGAACTCCACGAATCCGCACTGCGCGTGGATGCGAAACAGCCGGGTCAGGTGATCCTCGCTGATCCGGAAAACGCCCACCACCTGCTCGCGGCTCAGGTCTCCCTGGAGATGCTCGGCGACGTAGGCGCAGATTTCGTCAAATGTCCGTCGTCCCGGCGCGAGCGTTCCCGATGTGTTTGCGGCAGTCGCCAGCGCGGCATCGGTTCGCAGTTCGTGCAGGCACCACGCGAGGAGCGTGCGCGCCGTGGATCGTAGCGTCCCTGTGTCGCAGGCCGGTTCCTGGCCGGCGGCGACGGCGGCTCCCATGAGGGCGACCGCATGCTGCAACCCTGCTCCGGCCGGCGCATGCGTGCGATAGCGCAACTCGGTATGTGCCCTGCGAATACGAACGGCACCCGGAACAGGTTCGCGTTTGTGATGATACCAGAGAAACCGTATGTGGCATTGTTCGAAGATTACGGAGAGCACCGTACGCGTGGCATCGTTACGGATGAGGTTCCAGCCGCCGGAGTGGATCCAGTAAAACTCCCCGTTCCGTACAATCCTGTCCTGCGAGCGGTCGTCGAGGTTGCGCACTACCCGATAGGTGCCGCCGAGAACAAAAATGAAGCGTGGCACGGCCACGCATGAAAAGTTGGTCCCGCGCGGTCCGTCGATGTCGTTGGTTTCGGGCAGCCGGCCCGGATTGTTTTCGTGAGCGAGCACGGCAGCGGGAACGGATCCGGTGCCGGCGCCGTCGTTCGCGCCCAGCACTCTCTCCAGTAACCGTGTGAACGCCTCGCGGGGCCTGCCCTCCGAAATGGCACCCATCAGGGGGCGGATGCCGGAAATGTCATTATGATCGGGATGTCGGGGCATAAGGTTTGGATGGCGGATCAGGGTTGGGTAGCGGAAAATGCTTTGCGAAGCGATGTCGGAAATGTCACGAGCTTGTCGGCAATGTCACGTCCTTGCGGGTTGGCAGGCGAAGGCGATCCGGTGAAAACTGTGGACGTTGCCAATGAACACCCGGCAAGCGACTTGTTCCGCTGCTTTTCAGGCAGGCGGTTCCGCCGCTCCGGTTTTCGCCATGAAAATAACTCCATATCCCCTGTCATTCGCCTCCGGCCATCTTCGCCCTTCCGCCAGAGGTTTTACGCTGGTCGAATTGCTGGCCGTCATTGCCATCATCGGCATCCTTGCCGCGCTGACCCTGGCCGGAATCAGCACCGTGCGCTCCACCGCCAGGCGCGTCCGTTG
Organism: Opitutaceae bacterium; assembly: GCA_031266495.1. The sequence continues at coordinate 3,430 of JAISAX010000189.1, read as the reverse complement.
TGTATCCAACCTCCGCCAACTCGGCGTGGCCGCCGCGCTTTTCAGTCAGGACAACACGCTCCGTACCCTGCCACCGGCGTTCTATAATGCGCTGAAAAACGGCGGCTACCTGCCTGCGCTCAACAAGGGCGACATGCTGGCCCGATCCGGCATCTGGATGTGTCCGGACGACACAAAAGATCGCTCCACGGTGCAGGACGACAAGACCGACCACATCACCAACATTTCCTACGGCCTCAATGCGCAACGGATAGGGCTTCCGCCGACTTACTGGGACACGTCAAAGATTTTCCTCAGCGACATCGAGACCCCCTCGCGCACCCTCTACCTCGCCGATGCCAGTTCCTATTACATGAACAAATCGGCGGCGAACCGGAACGCGCTTTTCCGTCATCGCGGCAAAATCAACGTCCTCTTCTTTGACGGCCACGTTTCTACCCTTCCTGATCCCTCATCCGCTGCTCAATTTTACAATGATTGTCTGTAACACGAAACTACGTTTTACGCTCCCGATTCTCCGACTGTTATGGTTGATTCTCACCCTGCTCGCCGTCGTTTATGTCGCGAAAGCACGGATACTGCATGTGAACCGGAATCACCCGCAGGCCAGCGATTCTCCGACGGACAATCCCGGCGCGGAGTCGCACCCCTTCCGCACAATCTCCGCAGCCACCATCCTCGCGCAACCCGGTGACACCATCCTCGTGCAACCAGGCGTGTATCGTGAGCATATCGCTCCGGTTCGTGGTGGCACAAAAGACGCCCCCGTTACTTGGCAAGCCGCGCCCGGCCATCGCGTTTTCGTGCGCGGCTCCGAAGTGTGGCGACCCGCCTGGAAGTCTGTATCCAATCCGCACTCTGTCGAAATTCACGAGGCTCCTCTGGATACCTCCCTCTTCAAGCCAAACGAAGACAACACAAATCCGGACGCCCCCGTCCTCGCCAATCCCTACCTCAACGCCCTCGTCGTCGGTCGCAATCTCCCTGCCATGCCCGCCCGTCCGGTTTCGGCGTGGACCGACACCACTCGCGAATGGCTCGCCGACAAGGAGCCTGGTCGCCGCCCCCGCACGCTCGGACAGATTTTCGTGGACGGCGTCCCTCTGACCGAAGTCGAGACACGCGACGCCGTGCTCGCCACGCCCGGCACCTGGATCGTCAACGACCAGGGCGACGGCCTGCTTGTTCACTTTTCACCTTCCTCCAGGACGCTCGACCAGCGCCTCGTCGAGTTGAGCGTCCGCGACCGTGTATTCGCCCCGTCACGACGCGGCCTCAGGCACATCGTCATTCGCGGCTTCGTCTTTGAGCACGCCGCCAATCGCGGTCCCTTCCCGCAAGGAGGTCTAGTGAGCCTGCGAGCCGGCGGCAACTGGCTTGTCGAGGACAACATCATACGCCACGCCAAGACCATCGGCATCGACGTCGGCAGCGAGACTTGGGACGGCAACCTCGCCACCCGCGCCGTGGCGGAAGACCGCCGCCTGATTCTGGCCCACGACAATGTGTTTCGCGGCAACCAGGTCACCGACAACGGCCTCAGCGGCATGGCCGGCTGGAACTGCCCGCGCATCGTCATCGAAAACAACCTCGTCGCTCGCAACAACGCCCTCGGCCTGCGCCCCCTGCGCGTTGACCATTGGGTGGTGTGGGAGGAGCACGCAGGCATCAAGCTTCACGTTGCGACGAATGCCCGCATCGAGGGCAACCTCGTTCAGGACAACGACGCCCACGGCATCTGGCTCGACAATGTGTTTACCCACGCCCGCATCACCCGCAACGTCGTCCTCAACAATGCCGGCGGCGGCATCATGACGGAGCTTGGCAACGGTCCCTGCCTCATCGACCGCAACATCGTGGCCTTCACCCGCCCCTTTAGCCGCTTCTATGCCGGCGACGGCATTTACGGGCACGACTCGTCCAACATCACCGTCGCGCACAACCTCTGCTTCGCCAACGCCCGTTACGGCGTGTTTTTCCAGCGTATCACCGACCGCAAGACCGTCTTGCGCGGCGGCACCCGCGGTGATCCCGTCCGCGAACCCGTGCAGGCATCCGGCCTTCGCGTCCTCAACAACCTCCTGTTGGAAAACGGGCGCGCCGCGATCAACTTTCCCGGCGCGGGGGAGCGCACGAAAGACAACCTTTCCGACTACAACGTCATTTCCGCCAGGGACGCGTATTTCGTTCTCAATGACGGCAAGGGCAGCGTGGTGTCCGGCCCCACCGCAACAAACGTGCGCAAGGTCCTGACCGCCGACACCACCGGCGCGGCTTCCCGCAAGGACTACGGACAATGGAATCTCGCCCACTCGCTCACGCTCGCCGAGTGGCGGCTCGTCACCGGCAACGACATGCACAGTGTCGCGGGTAAAGACCGCGCCATCCTTCGTCCACTCGCTCGCGAAATCGAAATCGCGCCGGACGCCGGGGGTCTCCTTGTGCGCGTGCCCGCCGTCAAACTCACGGACAAGTTCCCCGGAGCCGCGCTGCCCGCCGGCCAAACCGTCCTGCCCGGCCCGTGGCAGCATCTCGACCACTACAACCGGCGTTTCGTTCTCTGGCCACTTCCGTCCGGCGATTGATTCCCCTCCCCCCCTGCGTCATGACACCCGCTTTTTTTCGCAACCGTCCCGTTTCCTCTGTCCGCCTCCGGATTGTCACCGCCATCTTGATACAGTTCACCGCTGTTGTCGCAAGCGGGGCGGACGTGGAGGTTTTCGATACCATTTCATCCGGTGCGCACGGCATGGCGTTTCTCGCGCAAAAAATCCGCGAAGGCCAGACCGTGCGCGCCGGTTTCATCGGCGGTTCCATCACGCAGGGAGCCGGAGTCAAAAAGCCCGCCGATTCCTGGTACGCAAAGACCCGCGGACACCTGGCCGGGTTTGCCAAAACCACCGGCGCAAAAGTCGAGACGCGCCTCGCCGCCGTCGGCGGCACCGGCACCCTTTACGGCGCAATCCGGCTCGGCGCGCAGCTTCTCGACAAAGGCCCCCTCGATCTTCTCGTCGTCGAATTCGCGGTGAACGATTTCAAAAACCCGGTCGCGCTCGACGGCATGGAGGGCATCGTGCGCCAGGCGCTTCGGAGCAATCCGCGCATGGCCATCGTCCTGTTTTATACGACCAACCGGGCGATGATCGAGGAATGCTACAACAAGGGAATCCTGCCGCCGTCCGTGGCGGCCTTCCATCGCGTCGCCCGGCATTACAACCTCGCGGAAGTCCATGCCGGTCCCGAAGTGCGGGCGCTCTTCCGGGAAAACCGGATCACTCCCGAAAACTTTTTCCCTGACAAAACCCATCCGTCGGCAGAGGGCCACGCCTTTTATGCAAAACACCTCTCCGATGCCCTCATCACGGCGCTAAAATCGGCGGACATCCCCCTCCCCCCCCTCCCCCTCCCCCCCCCCGCTCCCGCGGCACTG
>JAISAX010000156.1 GCA_031266495.1 Opitutaceae bacterium | reverse complement strand
GATCTTGAGGCCAATATTGCCCACTTCAAATCCGATACCGTCAAACACATCACCATGACCATCGCTCAACGCTACATCCAGAAGGGCCGCTTGGAAGAACAGCACAATGCCGTCATCGGCGCCCTTGAGGCCCGTTTTGACCGAGTTCCGGAAGGCTTACAGGAAACCATCAAAGGCATCAGCGACCTCAACCATCTTCGCCAATTGCATCGCGCCGCCGTCCTTTGCACCAGCATCGAAAATTTTACGCAAAGCCTGTAACCCGCATTCCCCTCGCAAGGGATTTGCCTCCTTCCAAGCCCGCCCGACCACGGCGGGCTTTTTATTTGCCAACCTGTCCCCTCCCCCCCGACTCCGCTTGCCTCACCGTGCCACTTGGCACCACCCCGACAAGCCATCTGGCGATCCTGAACCCGGCACCTGCCGAACCCCGCACACCGACCAGCCCCCCCCCAACCAATGCACTCCGCATCACACAATGCGACACCACGAACGCGACTTCGCCAACAACACCTCATGACCTCATGATTCCAACATCGCACATGCGAACACCCATCCCAAAAACATGCCCGGAAACCCACCCGGAAAACTTCACTCATGAATCCGGCCCCGCCACATTCGTGGATCCGGCGGCTTCGCCGTCGGCGGGCGAGACGCCCGCGCCACTGCCACTCCGGAACCTGTCCAGTTTTTGAGATGCGCCCAAGCGATTACTCCCGGGCTGTTGCGACGTTCTACTAATCCCACTCATGCCGGTCCCGGAACGTGCGCGGCGATTCTCCCATGTATTCGGAAAACCAGTTGGAAAACTGGCTCGGGTAACCGAAACCCGTCTCATAGGCCACCTGCTTGATCGAATTGTCACGGCTCAACAGCAATGTGCTGGCCGCATGCAGCCGTCGCTCATGCCAGAACAGGGAAGGCGTCATGTCCAGTTCACTACGCCACAAACGATCGAGCCGGGCGGCGCTCAGACCGTATTTCGATGCCAGCCACTGACGCGTGAACGGCTCCCGAAGGCTCATCGTCGCCAATTTATGACGGCTCTCCCGCACACGCGCATCGCGAATCGGCAACGCCTCATAACGCATCCCCAGCGGCTCCAGGATATCCATCAGGCTCCGCACGAAAAAAAACACCGCTTCATGCAATTCGAGCGCCTCCACAAACGTTTCGAGAAGACCCTGCGGGCATATCTTCCCGACGGACTCCATTTTCCTGATGATCGCCGACTGGCGAATCCTCCTCACGCAACGGTTCAAGCCGGCATTGTCCGCAAACGATAACACCGGGCCGCCCGTCCACATTGCCATGTTCCCCGGGCACTCCACCTTCAGATGGATGGAAAGGATCCGGGCCGAATCGGAAAAATTCTGAAACCGGATGCCGGGATGACAGACCATCCATTCCCCTTTTCCGGCAGATACCGTGACCCCGTTTTTGACCAATGTCGCGCTGCCCTCCAGAAACTTGAATACCGTCAGGACAACCCCGTGAAAGGTGCCATGCCTCCCGATGGGAGGCCCTTCGAAAAAACGGGTCAGGGATATCCGGAGGGAATCCCAGTACGATTCACCGGTGAGATCCGGCGGAGCATCATAGTCCTGCATACGCGCACATTTCTTAACTTTTTATCCACGGACTTAAAGCCTTCAATGTCTCCTTTCCGGCAAAAAGTCCCCACCGTCCGTTCCCCCGTCAGCCCGTCCGCAATCCCGACCCGCCACCGACATGCCATCCGCGTTTTTTCCGATCGGAGCCACCTATGCTCCCCTGCCCAAGGCCACCGAAGTGGACATTTCCGAATGGCCGGACGACATCCGCCGCTTCGCCGGCCTCGGGTTCAACACCCTGCGCCTCTTCATCTGCCAGGACCGCGTGGAGAAGAGCCGCGGCCAGCGCGACTACTCGCGCATCGACTGCGTATTCGAACTTGCCGCACGTCACCACCTTCGGGTGATCGTCAACATCGGAGGCACCTTCACCAATCTCCAGGCCATCTATGCCCCGCGCTGGCTCGTTTACGACGAACATTGCACTCTCCTCAAACCCGCGCCCGATTCGCCGGACGAACTCCGCTCCAACCGTTTCAAGCTCTGTTACGACAGTCCCCGTTATCAGGCACTCGCCAGGGAATTCATCCAGTCCTCCGTCGCCCGGTACAAGGATCATCCGTCGCTGCTCGCCTGGTCGGGCTGGAACGAACCGAGACTTTCCGAATGCTACTGCAAGGACACCCTGCGCGAATACCGCCTGTGGTTGGAAAACAAATACAAAAATCCCGCCAATCTCGCCGCCGCATGGAGCACCGAGTTCCCCGTTTGTTTCCGCACCTGGGACGACGTTTTCCCGCAGCCGCAGGCCAGCTTTGAGACCGGAGGCTACATCCCCTGGCTCGACTGGCAGAGGTTCACCGCCGACAACCGGAAAAACAAGTTCACCCTCGTCCGCAACTGGATCCGGGAAGTGGATACGGCGACGCCCGTGCTTTCGCACATGTGCGGCCCTTGCGATGCCGACATCTTTGGCGACGAGGACATCCTCGGCACGAGCATCTACACCATCCACGCCCAGGCGAAACGCACGGGGGATTTTCCGCCCTACGATTTCACGACCCGCCAGCACGTCCCGCAAATCGCGACGGGTTTCCGTCCGCACCGTCGCGACCCCGAAGGCTTCTGGGTCGTCGAAACCGAGGCCGGTCCTGTAAGCTGGGTGCATGACATGGCGCCGCGCACCTATTCGCCGCGTGTCATGAACGCCCGCGACATGCTTTTTGTCGCGCATGGCGCGCGCGCCCTCCTCCGCTGGCTCTACCGCAGCCGCGTTTCCGATGCGCAGGCCGGCGAATTCAACATGGTCGGCTGGGACGGACGGCTCACCGACCGCGCCCGCGAATTCGGAAAACTTGCCGCGTTCCTGAATCGCCACGCCGGCCTGTTCCTTGCCCACACCGAACAAAAATCCGGGGTCGCGATTCTTTGCTCCGGCGACTGTCATCCGCACGCAATCGCGGAGGGCTACCGGTGGCGCTATGTCGAGGCGACCAACAATCTCCACAACGCGCTTCGCCATATCGGCATCCAGGCCCGCATCTGCAACGCCAGGCAAGTGCTCGAAGGCGACCTGGCGGAGACCCGAGTGCTGTTCATTCCCTTCCGTCCCTACGTCGATCCGGCGATGGCCGGAGTGCTCCGGCAGTTCGTGGAAAATGGCGGCGCCCTGGTCGCCGAGTCTCCGTTCGCGACCAAGAACATGAACGGCATCCATTATGTGAATACGCCGGGCGGCATGATCGATCTCTTCGGCGTCCGGGTGTGGGATCTCGAAAAACTTTACGAACCCTGTTGTGGAAAACTCCCCGCCTTCGATTTCAAGGCCAGGATCGAGGTGTGCGGGGCGACGGTCGAACAGCGTTTTTCCGATGGCGAACCCGCCGTGGTCAGCCACGGTTTCGGGAAAGGGCGCGCCGTCCTTTACGGTTCGCTTGTTTTTCTCCCCTACCAGCTTGTTCCGGTTCCCGGCTCGTCGGTGAATCCCGTCATCCCGTTCGGGGAGGGTGAAAACCTCCGCGCCGAACTGCTCGGCCAGCTCGAAAAATCCGGCATCTCTCCGGCCTGGGAGTTTTCCGGCGACATCACGCCCCGCGCGTGCCAGAACCTGCATGTTTATTTCCGGAAACTCCCCGACGGACGGCGGCTGGTTTTTGTCCTCAACATGGACGACCAGCCGGCCTCCTTCGGGCTGAAATTCCCCGGCCAGGAAACCGTCAGTCTGCTGGGGAAATCCGCCGCTGACGAATCCGTCGAACATCCCGCTGCTGGCGGCGGCGGCGGGAGCCTCCGCGTCCACCTGAAGGCGTGGGGGTGGGGCGTCCTGACTGCCGGCGGATCAACTGACATCCGCATACCATCCGCTCAAAAATGAATTCCCCTGAAGTTACGCCGACCCGTTTTGTCATTCATTTCGCGTATCAACCCTGTGCGTTTTCGCGGCCCCGGGCGGGCGGTTTCCCCTCGCGGCCCGGCTGCCGGGCGGACGGTTTTTCGATAAAAACTGGGACCGTTCCGGAAGCCCTGCTTTCATCCGGACTTCAACCTGCCATCCCGACAACCACATCATCCGCACCCGATTCGCATTTCGTATCTCATAATCCCTGACAGAACATGAAACCCCTGCCCAACATTCGCCGCCGCGCCAGACGCGGCTTCACGCTGGTCGAACTGCTCACCGTGATTGCCATCATCGGCATTCTGGCGGCGATCATCATCCCGGTGGTCGGTCGCGTTCGCGAATCCGCGAAAGCGGCGCAGTGCATGTCAAACATGCGGCAATTCGGCGTCGCCTCCGCGCTCTATCAGGCCGACAACAGGGATAAGCTGAATTACCAGTCCAACTACGGAATGGCCCCGCGTTGGGAGGCGCGTTTTGACCCCTATCTCGCAAACCACAGAGTCCGCCGCATGGGAACGGTTTGGGTTTGCCCGTCCGTCACGTCCTTCGATCCCGATGTTTCCGACCCCGCTTACAACATCTCTCATTACGCAATGTCGTTTCACACCTTTGACGCCACGGCCAGCGGAAACCAGGCCGCCACCGAGGACAAGGCGGTTCCCTACAGATTGTCCGATTTCAACACGCCTTCCCGCAAAGTTTATATCATTGAAATCCGCGAAAACAAAAAATCCCACGGCTTCCACGATTATCAATTCTGGCACGACCCCGCGAGTGCCACCTCCGATGGCAAAATCGCCCTCCGGCACAACAGCAACAAAACCAATCTCCTCTTCCTCGACGGTCATGTGGCCTCGTTCGGAACGCCTCCCCTGCTGACCGCCCGGGACGACACGACGGCGGGCAAATGGCTCAAACACGACACCGACGCTCCGGCATTATGACTTTATCCATAATTCAATTCTCTCCCTCACCCCCCCCCACCGGATTATGTCAGTTTACACAATTCAAATCCCCCCCCCCCCCCCCCCCCCCCCCCCAGACGCACACACCACCACCTCCTCCCTCCGTCCGGTTATTTTTCGCCAGATGTATCCAGAAATATAAAACAAAAAATCCGACATATCCATCCATGAAAACCACGATGAAACACATCACATTGACGCTCGGCATCAGTCTTGCCGTCCTGTCGCCTCTCGCCCGGGCCGCCTCGCCATCGGAATTGGTCCGGTATGACAATAATCAGACGAAGACCGCGAAGGACGGCACCTACTCGGTCTCCTCCACGATCGGATTCGCCCCCGGATTCGAAACAAACAACCTGAATGCGTATTCAACCAGTGCCAACAACTGGTTCTCGCGCGCCAAAACTTCAGGCGGAGCCACCAACCTGCTCGTTGGAACAGGCGACGCCAGCATCGACGAAGCGGCGGCTGTGGCGCTGGACAAATACTTTACGTTCGCAATCGCGCCGACCGACGGAAACACGCTGACATTGACCGAGGTGGCGCTGAAAGTGCAGGGCGATGTGGGCGCCGGCCTCCCGGATCTGACCGTCACCGCATTTCTGCGGTCCAGCGCGGACAACTACACGAGCACCATCGCCACGGTTACGGTTACCACCCCGAAAAACGAAGGAACCGGAACCTCCACCAAAAACGCCACACTCACCACCGGCACATCGGGGGTGGCCTTCTCCGGCCTTGCCGAAGAGGTTACCTTCCGCCTCTACGCTTACGTGCAGTCCGAAGGTACTCTGGCCTTCAACCATATCGTCCGCTTCGATGATGTCCGTATCTCCGGATACACCACCGCAGCCGTCGTTCCGGAACCGACAACGACCGCGCTTCTGGCCGGCGCGGCGATGATGCTTGCCGCGTGGGGAATGCGCCGTCGTCGCCACGGAAAAAACTGATCACCATGCGAAACGAACGCCCGCGTATTTTTTCCGGAATGCTGGCCGGTATCACCGTTGCCATTACCTTCGCCAGTATCGCCAGCATCGCCAGCGCCGCCGAGCCTGCGAAACGCGTCTTTATCACGCCCGCCGAAGCGCAGGACCGCATGGCGAGCGATCTCGCGCAGTGGCGAAAAAACCTCGCGCCCGGCGTGCCGCATGTTGCCTTTACCGCGGATTCATGGCGGGGATTGCGCCAGGCACACGCCGCCGCGAAAGGTCGCCAGAAAGAGTATTTCGACCCGGTCATCAAACGGGCCGAAACCCTCGCGACCAAACCCCCGGTCGCCTACCGCCCGCCGGAGGAATACGTGTCACCCTCCCTCTCGCTCCCCTCCGCCAGGGCCGAGCTTTGGCAACGCGATGTGGGCGACGGCCTCGTCGTCTCCTCGCTCGCCCTTGCGCTCAAGGACGATCCTGCCATCCGGAAAAACATCCGCGACGTAGTGCTCACCGCCTGCGCGTATCCAAACTGGGGATTGCGCTCCACCGGGATGCACCTCGCTCCGGCGCATCTCTCCATCGGCGTCGCCCTCGCGTACGACTGGCATCCGGAAATCTGGACCGACGCGGAAAAAGAGATCATTCGCAAAACCATCCGCAATCACGTCGGCGACATCGCCGCCGGCCTCTACGGAAAAGCATTCTGGGCCGGCGACTATTTCACCAACCACAACCACGTCAGCGTCGCCGCGCTCGGCCTCTGCGGGCTTGCGTTTCTCGACGACATCCCCGAAGCCGCCGAATGGCTCGCCGCCGCCAGCATCAACTTCGAGCGCGCCATGTCCGCCGCCAATGCCGATGGCAGCACGCCGGAAGGTTTTACCTATTGGTCTTACAGCCTCGGAATGATCGTCCGCTACATCGAGGGCACCCGCCATGTCACCGGTTCCGATGCGCTTTACCAAAAACCTTTTCTCCAAAACACCATCAACTACCGCCTGCACGGCACCACCCCCGGCCTGGGGCGCCTGCTGCCGTGGGGCGACGTTTTTACGAAAGCCACGGCCTCGACCTACACGCTTTTTGCCCTGGCCCGCGAATATCGTTCCACCGAAGGTCAGTTCCTTGCCAGCAGTTCGCCCTCCAGAAACATGTGGGCCGCCCTCTGGTATGACCCGACGCTTCCCGCCACTCCGCCCGCGACGCTCGACCATCATGCCACGGTCGTTGACCTCGCCGCCACCCGCAGCGGCTGGACGCCAAACGATTACCTGCTCTCCATCAAATCCGGCCTCAACGTCCGTCATCACAGCCACCTCGACGCCGGATCCCTCGCCCTCGCCTTTGGCGACGACTGGCTCTTGACGGCCCCCGGATACGGCACAGGGAAAACCGATGGCACCAATGGTTTCTGGGACCGCAAGGGGCGGCGCTGGACCTACTTTTCAACCGCCACCGAATCCAAAAGCACCTTGCTCATCGACGGGAAAAACCAGCGCTTCGACACCGCCGCGCGCGGCACGATCGACCGGTTCATTTCGACTCCCTCCTGGTGCTGGACCAGCGTCGATCTGACGCAGGCGTATCAGGATCCCAACTATGCGAGGCGCGGCGTGCTGCATCGGCGCGGGGACTACATTCTGGTGCTGGACAACGTGCGTGCTTCGCGCGCCGTCACGGTCGAGTGGCTTGCGCAAACGCTTCCGTCCGGCACGCGGTTCGCCGCCGCCACTCCCGACCGTCTCCTGGTCAAGGGCAAGACCGGGTCGCTGGAAATCCGCGGCGTGTTCCCCGCCGGCCTCGCCTTCGCGCCGCGCAAGCACACGGCCCTGCATTACGATTTGCCCGGAGACCGCATCACCACCCATGCGCTGAAAACTTCGGGGACGGATGTCCGTTATGTCACGATTCTGCTTCCGGCTGCCGTCGGGAAAACAAGCCCCGTGAAAAACGTTTCGGTCAACGAAAAGGACGGCGGGCTTCGTATCCGGATCGAGACTTCCGGCTGGAGCGATATTGTCGAGACCGACTCCCGCATTTCCACGCTCACCGCAACGCGTTCCGGTGAGGCCCGGTTCGATACAGGGAACTGACGTGTGGCTTCACAAGATGGCCGCAAAAAGGCACAAAAGGCGCAAAAATAGAAAGCTATATTTTTTTGCGCCTTTTGTGCCTTTTTGCGGCCATTCAATCGTCTTCGAGGGAAAATCATTTTTCATGAAATATCCGGATTAGAAGTTCCCTTCCGGGAAAAACTGTATTTCAAAATACCTCCACTTCCACCGCCACCTCCCGACAACCGAATCCTTCCCGTCTGACTCTTTGAATCCGTGAAAAAAATACACCAGTTTTGCCTGTATCCGGCATTTGCGTTCATCCTGCTGCCAAGGTTGCTGATCGCTGCGTTGCAGCCGGACGCCGTTGCCGTCGCCGCCTCCGGGGCGCCTGTCATTCTCGTTCGCTCCGGCTGGCAGACGATCAATATCGGCGACATTGCGCACACCTCGGGTTTGCTGACGCTCCTCGAGCGTCACGTTCCGGATGCCCGCCTCCTCCTCTGGCCGGCGGATATCCGGGGAGAAGCCGAACCGATGCTTCGCCGGTATTTCCCGCGCGTGGAAATCATCCACGGCGGACTGGACAAGGATGACCGGCCCGCCACGGCGGAGTTGCGCGCCGCGTTCGATTCGGCGCGGCTTTTCATTTGCAGCTCCGCGCCCGACATCGGTGTCGGCACGAAAGTTTTTGGCGCATGGAAAAAGTATCATGCCGCCGATCTCAAGAATCATCCCTATGGTTTTTATGGTGTCACGGTTGACCGTGAGTCCACCTTTGCCACGTTCACCAAACGCAACCGGCTGACTCCATCCGAGCGGGAACTGCTCAACCACGCCGCCTTCGTTTATACCCGCGAGACGGCGAGCCTCGATTACCTTCGTCGTGAGAAAATAATGACACCGGTTCTGGCCTTTGCGCCCGATGCCGTGTTTGGCGTTGCGCAATACGACGCCGTCCGCGCCGGGGACTGGCTCCGCGCCAATCAACTCGAGAAGGGGCGTTACGTCTGTGTGATCGCCCGCACCCGGTTTGCCCCCTACTACAAACTCCGCCAGCATCCTCCGACCGAAAACGATCTTGCCCGCGAGGCCTACAATGCGCGGCACGTCGAGAACGATCTTGGCAAGATTCGCGCCGCGATCGTCCGCTTTGTCCGGGAAACCGGTCTCAAGGTTGTTCTTTGCCCCGAGATGACGTTCGAGGTCGAGGTCGCCAAAACGGAGGTTTACGACAAGCTTCCCGAAGAGGTGAGGAGCCATGTCGTCTGGAAGGACAGTTACTGGATGCCCGACGAGGCTGCCGCCGTTTATCGCGGAGCGGTGGCCTTGCTCAGCATGGAGTGCCATTCTCCGATCATCGCCGCCGCCGCCGGAGTCCCGTCACTTTATTTGCCCACCGAGACCGAGACCAACAAGGGCCAGATGTGGCCGGACATCGGACTCGGCGGCTGGCGGCTTTATCTCGACGATCCCGCCGTCACCGGCGAGGCGCTCGCGGACAGGCTTGTTGCCATTTATAAAAACCCTGCCGTTGCCGCCGGCGAGCTTGGCCGTGCCATGGGTTTGGTCCGGGGTATCCAGGAGGGAACGTTGTCCGGACTGCCCGGCATCCGGTAGCTGCTGTTCGCAGGAAGAGGGGGGGGGGGGGAGGAAGGTTTGGGGAGGTCATGATGGCGACGGGTGTAATTGACAGTGGAGGGAAGCCCTGTGTATCGCCAGAGTCGATTCGTAGCCCGTTGTCGTTGTTGTTGAGCAACGATGTCTCCCCTTCATGCCAGATTGTGGGTAATTCGCCTTTACATGGGCTGTACGCGGAACACCTTTTTTTTCGCCGCAAGCAAAATTCGGCCACGTGCCGTGAGAGTCCAAAAGGCTCCTATACTTGCGGCCTTTTCTTTTTCCGGGTTTGAGGTCCGAAGCGGGCGGTCAGCGTGAGCGGGTTTGCCGGGGCGAAACAGGTTCCTTGCATGGGGCCGAAGTGGAGATCGTATATCTGGCTGACTTGCGGGAGCATCGCGTTGAAGTAACGGTCTTCGTGAATGACTTCGCCGGTTTCGGGATGCGTGCGCGGTTCGTAGAAACGTTGGAGCGCCCAGAGAAAGTAATCGACGGCTTGCAGGCAAACGGTGTCGCGCGGGTTTGCGATGGTAACATGCCAGCGGCTCATGCCGCCACGGGAAAAACCGAAGTTGCTGGCGAAGTCGTTTTCGGCGTGCTCCAATGCCGAGCGGAGGGCGGCGGAGCGTTCCTTGTTGCCGCGTCTGGCCACCCGCAACTGATAACGGTCGGCCATGCGGCTGAATTTCCCGAAAAGGGCACGGGCGAGTTCATCGTAGAGTGCGCCGGGATTGTAGCGATAGCCGGGCGAGGCATCGCGCCGGGCTTGTTCACGGGCGCGGATGACTTGCTTGTCACAAACCACGGCACGGAAGTGGAGTGTGTTTCCGGGAGACCGGAGCAGGTCGAAAACTTTTACCCGGACGTCGGGCAGGTCGTCCTTGGCGTGAAAGAGGAGAGCGGCCTTTTTCTTTTCGGGCTGAAAGGAGGGTACGGATGAAAAATAGGGATTGGTGATCAGTCACCCGCGCAATGTGGTGAGAGCGACGGCGAGCTTGTCAGGCTCGTCCACCTCCAGCATTCCAAGCATGAAAAAACGCGAGCATCCGTCGATGCCGATAATGGGACGGCCTTTGCTGTCAAACAGTTCGGGGCCCCCGGCTTCATCCACGAAGAGATGGCAGGTGTCGGAGGGGTTTGCATTGGTCGTTGGCATATTCTATCAGGGAGAATGTTTTAATAAAAAGGTTCCTGCATGTGCCCATAAAACACCTATATGCTTCCGCATCCCAGGCACGTCCTATAGGTGGAAACGTAAAGAGTAGGGACGCAAAGGATGAATTGGCCATCGGGAGGGTTGAGGAAACTGGTGGATATATCCCGGGACATATCCACCAAAAATGTTGGCTCAGAGATTCGCGATGATGGCGTCGGCCATCGCCTTGGTGCCGATGCTCGGGCGGCCGAAGGCGATGTCGCCGGTGCGGTGGCCGTCCACCGCGACGGTTTTCCTGACCGCCGCCTCGATGCGCGCGGCCACGGCATCAAGGCCGAAGCTGTAACGCAGCATCAGCGCGCCGCTGAGGATTTGGGCGCAGGGATTCGCCAGGTCTTTGCCCGCGATGTCGGGCGCGGTGCCGCCGGCCGGTTCGTAGAGGCCGAAGGGTTTGCCGAGGGAATTTTTGCCGGTGCCGAGCGAGGCACTGCTGAGCATGCCGAGCGAACCGCAGATGACGGCCATCTCGTCGGAAAGGATGTCGCCGAACATGTTTTCCGTAAACAGCACGTCGAACTGGTTGGGGTCGCGCGCGAGTTGCATGGCGGCGTTGTCCACGTACATGTGCGAGAGGGCGAGGTCGGGGTGATTTTTCGCGAAGTACGCGGTGACGACCTTGCGCCAGAGGACAGAGGTTTCGAGGACGTTGGCCTTGTCCACCGAGCAGATTTTTTTGCCGCGGGCGCGGGCGGTGACGGCGGCGACTTCGGCGATGCGTTCGATCTCGCCGGTCTTGTAAACCATGGTGTCGATCGCCTGCTGTTCGCCGTTTTCGAGCGTGGTCGTGGACTTGGGCTGGCCGAAATAGATGCCGCCGGTCAGTTCACGGATGCAGACGATGTCGATGCCGTTGGGGATGCGTCCGGGCTTGAGCGGGGAGGCATCGACGAGGTCCTTGTAAAGGAGGCCGGGGCGGATGTTGGCGAAGAGGCTGAAGGCCTTGCGCAGCGGCAGGAGCGCGGCGCGTTCGGGCTGCTCGGCCGGAGGGAGCTTTTCCCACTTCGGGCCGCCGACGGAGCCGAAGAGGATGGCGTCGGCTTCGCGGCAGAGGGCGAGGGTGGACTCGGGCAGGGCCTTGCCGTGGTTGTCGATGCCGGCGCCGCCGACGTCGGCGGTCTGATACGAGAGCGTGAGGTTTTGTTGCTTCGCGACGTGCTCGAGCACGCGAAGGGCCTCGGTCATGACCTCGGGTCCGATGTAGTCTCCAGGAAGAACGGTGAATTTGAGCGTGGGTTTGGACATAAAGGGCAACGGATTAGCGGGCCGGAGGCCCGAGGGGAAGGCGGGAATTTTCAGTCAGCAGAAAGACCCCTATAGATTCTGACCTTTTCCAGCGCCACCCTCGACAACTCCCGGCTTTCCCTCCCTATCTGCTCCTCCATCTCCCCGGCATCTCCTCCTCCCTCCATCTTCTGCTTCTCCATCTTCTCCTCCCACTTCC
>JAISAX010000149.1 GCA_031266495.1 Opitutaceae bacterium | reverse complement strand
CCCCGGCGGGCATTAACACTCTGCCCGACCCCCTGCGGTAATTTTTGCCGGAAAAATTTTTTCCACCCCCCCCCCCCCCCCCTGCCGCCCGCCCTACTCACCCGACTCCGGTTGCGGATGGAAATACCGGCGAATATCAAGAAGGCGCGCGCCGCCTTGGGGGGGGATTTGGCCGCTCTTTTTGTCACCCGATCAATCGCCTCCATTGTCCTGCGATGATCTTTTCCCGAACGCTTGCCGATCACGATAGTTCTGGAGGGAAGCCAACGCCACGGACAACATGCAGACAAGCCCGGCAATAAATTCCACGTCATGAGTTATCAGATAATCACCGATCATTTCCACCGCACCGCCCCCGGTCTTTTTCGCCAGCCAGCCGGCTGCCTGAATCATCCGTTCATCGTGCCCGGCGCACAGTATGGCGCGGAACTCTGGGACTGGGATGCGTACTGGACTACACTCGGTCTGCTCCACCTCACCCGTGCGGTCGGCGACGACGGACTGCACAGCGAAGCCATCCGGCATGGAGAGGGTAGTCTGCTCAATTTTTTCGAACACCAGGCTCCTTCCGGCGCCATTCCGATCATGATGCGGGCGGACAATCCCGATGTCTTCGACTGCACCGGGAACCAAGGCATCGAGCGCAACCACGCCAAACCGGTCTTTGGCCAGCTTGCACTGGCACTGGAAGACGCCAGGCACCGTGGCGCGGGCGTCCCGCCCGCATCCGGTGTGGCACGGGCATCCTTGCCCGTGAGCGTTGCCTCTCCGCATGGCGTTCAGCCTTCAGGTCTTCAGTCGTTCAGCCTTTCCCGCACGATCCCCGCGCTCGACCGTTTTTATTCGTACTGGGAATCCCGTTACCGCCATGCCGGCACCGGCCTGCTCGTCTGGGGCAGCGACGTCGCCATCGGTGTGGATAACGATCCCACCACCTATGCCCGTCCGCATTTCTCGTCGGCAAATCTCCTTCTCAACTGCCTTTATCATGCCGATCTCGAAGCCGCCGCCACGCTGGCAGAACGCATCGGCGAAAACACGCTCGCCACGCGCTGGCGCGCCCGCGCCGACGAAATCGCCCACGCCATCCGCATCCACTGCTGGGACGAGCGCGATGCATTCTTTTATACGCTCGACGTCCAGTGCGCCGACCATCGCGCCACACTCATTCCGTGGGCCAAACCCGGCGTGCCGCTCGCGTGGCCGGCGTTGCCGATGCGTATCCAGATGTTCACCGGTTTCCTTCCGCTCTGGCGCGGCATCGCCACGCCCGCGCAGGCCGAGGCGCTCCGCCGCCACGCCACGAATCCCGACACTTTTGCCGCGCCCGTCGGCATTCGTTCGCTCTCGCGCCGCGAACCCATGTTCAACCTTGCCGTCAGCAGCAACCCCAGCAACTGGAACGGCCCCGTCTGGATCCTGAGCAACTACCTCGTCTGGCAAGGCCTCCTCCGCTACGATTTCACGACCGAGGCCAACGAACTCGCCTCGCGCACGCTCCGCCTGCTCGAAGCCGACATTGTCACGCACGATGCCACTCACGAGTACTACGATCCGGATACAGGCCGTCCGATCATGAACAAGGGTTTCATTTCCTGGAACCTTCTCGCCTGCGCCATGCTGGAAAAAGAGTAACTGACTGATGTTACGCAGTGGGCTGTGGCGCGGGCGTCTCGCCCGCCTTGGAGTGCGGCAGACCTCTGCCGCTTTCCCAAGGCCTCGACGTTTCCAAAAGCGGCAAAAGCAAAAGCGGCGCAGGAGCGCCGCACTCCAAGGCGGCTGACGCCGTCCGAACGGCAGTGGCATGTCAGGACGAGACGCTGGTGCATCTCGCCTCCCCCCCCTCCCCCGTCTCCCACCCCGTCTCCTGTCTCCCGGGAGGAGTGAAGTCATGTTTTCGTTACGAGTGGCCCCGTACTCTCTCGCCACACGACAAATTGCGGAATCGACGCCTCGCGCAATTCCGCCTTACCGCCGCCCTCGATTTGCTCGACAAGCAACTGCAACGCGTCGCGCCCCACCTGCGGCTCGTCCGCCGCAATGCTCGTGATGCCAGGTTCCAGGTGGTCGCAAATCGGATAATTGCCCGATCCCGCCACGCTCACATCCTCCGGCACACGCAGCCCGCTCCTCGCCAGCTCGTATATGCCGCCGAGCGCCATCCAGTCGTTGCCAAATAAAATCGCCGACGGAAGCTTCCCGCGTTCAGCCAGAACCCGCACGCCCTCGCGCCCGCCCTGAATATCGTCGGGCAGCCCGTCCACGACCAGAGCCGGATCAACCGCGATGTTCACATAGGCGAGCGCATCCACGTATGCCTGATAACGGTCCTGCATCGCCGGATACCGCATATGCGTAAGGACCGTTCCGATACGCCTGTGCCCCCATGCCGCAAGTCGCGACACCGCCTCGCGCAGCACCGCGGCGGGCTGGCTGCGCAGGCACGAAAGGCGCAGGCGTTCGATCTTTTCATTGAAAGCCGCCATTGGCATCCCCGTCTCGCGGATCAATTCCACCAGCCGCACCGGCGGATGGCCGGCCAGCAGCACCCCGTCCACGCGATTCCGCGCCACGATCGACGGCAGCGTGGCATTTCCCTCATCGGGCGACACAAACTCCAGGTTCATGTGCAACCCCTTTTCCGTTACGGCTCGCTCCACCATCCACAGGATGCGCTGCAAGTGCTGGTCCGCCGGCGTCGTCGAGTTCGCCGTTACAAGCAATAGTCCGATCGCCTGAGTACGTTTGCCTCGCATCGGACGCGGGCGGTAGCCGATTTTCTCCGCAAGCGCCTTGATCTCGCTCGCCCGCTCCCGGCTGATCTGCGGATCGTCGCGCAAACTCCTTGACGCCGTACTCACGTCCACGCCCGCAAGTTGTGCCAGATCACGCAACGACAGCACACGCTCGCTTGCCGATCCCCTTTTTCGTGTCGGCGCTTTCGTTTTTTTTCCGGGAACAGATGGAGCGGATATCGGCATATGGCGTGGAGTGATTTCCGGATAGTTGCATTTGTTGCGTGAATTTCGATAAAATTATGCGTCTTCATAAGTTAAGCACCTGCTTATGTTGCATCCCGTCTGTATTTCCGGTTTCGCATCATGCTTTTTGCAAATGCCACGCAATTGTTGCGTGAATCTCTTCCCTTCTTCTCTCTGCCCCGGATTCTGTTCCATCCTGTTTTTTCAAGATTTCTTTCAAATCCTGTATGTTTTAAGACATTCATGCATCCGTAGTTCTATCAGAGCAAATTGCCCCCCGGAAACCGGAT
>JAISAX010000611.1 GCA_031266495.1 Opitutaceae bacterium | reverse complement strand
GTTTCATTCCCGCCCCCCCCCCCCCCCCCTACTCCCGTTTTTCGTTCCGATGGAATGGACAAAAGAGGGGAGATTGAGGATCTCCGCTGTGCCTGTCCGGGGATTGTTCACTGTGATTTTTTGCAGCGTCAGACCGGTGATGCCGATGTCCGCGTTTCGCATGAACAAACCTGCCTGCCGGAGCAGTGTTTTGTCCTGGGCCAGCCGCTTGCCGACGGTTTGCCACGAGAAGTCCGGATTCCCTTCAAATTCCGGCGCGATATTCCCGAAGCTGTTTGCCATGAACGACTTGATCTTGTGCGCAAGTTCCCATTCGGGAGACGCGATGCCGGGTTTGATGCCGGCAAGCAGCCGGGAACCAACCAACGATGCATTTGGACGCTGCGCAATGGTTCCCCAATCACCCTCTGTTTCCGGAAAACGGAACTCCCCTTTTTTATCCAATCTGCGATCAAAAATGATTTTCCATTTCGCCCGCCTGCCGAGGCGCACCGAAAGTTTTTCCCCGATGAATCGGGGTTCCGGGCCGAGTGCGACTTCGTAACGGTACAACTCTTCACCTCCATCGGAGCATTCAATGGCGATACGAGTCAGGTCGGGATTTCCAAAAAAACGGAAAAGATGCTCAACTTCTCTGGCATCCTGGCCGGCGGATTCCACAAGCGCCCAATGCAGCACGACAAGCGCCTTCAGGATGTTGGATTTCCCCGATGCATTGGGACCGATGAGCATGTTCACTCTGGAAACAACTTCGCCGCTCCTGGTTTCGACATATCCGGCGCGCCCTGCTTTTTCCGGTTTTACCGTGAAATCCAATAACACTCTTTGATTGAAAGAACGAAAATTTTCCACCTCAAGCCTGTGTATCATATTTCCGAAAAAATGGATTTTCGCGGCACATGCAAGTTTTTTCGATTACCGGGGGGGGGAGGAGGGGGAAACTGTAACGGATGTTACGCGGATCGACCGTAGGGGCTTCGCTTGCGAAGCCCGCGAGGAGCTGACGTAACTGGAGATACACCAATTCGTCCTCTGTCCGTCTGGCGCGGGCGTCGCAAGCGACGCTCCTACGCGGGAAACCGCACACCCGCCTTCCCGGGATGGAATGGAATAAGGGATAAAAGGCTGAAAAAAAAACTTGCGAAGGCATAAAAAACCTCAATTACCATATGATAATCGAGGTTTCAAACCCGCCCACAGTCCACCAACCCACCTGCCTGCCAACCCGATCCATGAACCCATGAACTCGACACCTAAACAAAACTCCATCGTTCGCCTCGTCGCGATCAGTGCCCTTGCTGCCCTGGTTTCCAGCGTCCCGCTCTCCGCCGGTATCATTTTTAACGATACATTTGCCGAAGTCTCCGATGCCGACAACTATCTCCGCTGGCAGACCGGAACAGGAACCGAAGGCGACCTGGACCTGACCTTCTCGACCACCGAAGACAACGCGCTTCTGATGCACCCCGCCAGCACCGCTAACAGCGGGGTTATCGGTAATTCACAACGTATCGGAATAAGAATGTTTGCCCCGGTGACACTTGATGCCGGAGAGACCCTCCTGCTGACGATCAACTTCAAGCTTTCCGGAACCACCAACACCCCCAATCGCTTCGGCCTCTACAACATCGACGGCACGGTAACGGACGGATCACTACAAGGGAAAACAGGTATCCGGAAAACCGGTTACCATTCCCTCGTTTACCACAACAGCGGCACGTCGAATGGCCAATTACGCGAAGAGGACGTTACCAGTCCCAACAGTTACATTCTGAGCAGCGGCACAGGAGTGACACAGCAGAAGTCGGTTAACCTGACCAATGCATCCATCTTCAGGCTCTCGATAAAAAACAACGGAGACGGGACCGCGACGATCGTCAGCACGCTCACCCAGGACGGCGTCACCTCGTACAACATGACCTACGAGGACACCGGTTCCCCTTACCTGACGTTCAACGCGCTCACGCTGCTGGCCATGTCGGATACCGTTCTGGACAGCATCAAACTCGAAAAACTTGCCGCTGCCGTCCCCGAACCCGCTGCCTGGACCGCGTTTGCCGGACTCGCCGCCCTCGCCCTCGCCGCCTGCATCACCCTGCGCCGCCGCTGACCGCCGGTTTCCCGGGAATGAAGAACGTATCCGTCACAACGATACCGCTAACCATGATCCCGACGACTCTGCCGCCGTCCGGCATCCGCCCCTTGCCGGACCCGCGCCGCTATTCAATCACACGCCTGCAACCCGCCGTGAGTGGCGGCGGCTTCGAA
This sequence comes from Opitutaceae bacterium, assembly GCA_031266495.1. Next base: position 4,230 of record JAISAX010000611.1, on the reverse strand, counting down.
CTCCGCGACCACTGGGTCTGGTGCCCCAGCGTCATCCGCGCCGACGACGGCACGTATGCCATGTTCGCCTCGCGCTGGACAAAAAAACTCCCCTTTCATCCCGGCTGGTTGCTCGCCTCCGAAGTCGTCCTCGCCACCGCGGCCACGCCCGAAGGTCCCTACAAATTCCACAGCGTCGTCCTCCCCGCCCGCGGCGCGCAATACTGGGACGGCAAGGCGACGCACAACCCGCGCATCCTTCGCCTTCCCGACACCCACCCCGCCTTTCTCGAACACGGTCGCCGCTACGTCCTTTATTACACCGGCATCACGTATCCGTTGCCCGACATCGTGCCCGGCGCCCCCATCGGTTTCACCGATCCGTGCGTCATTGCCGCGCGCGCTTCCAAGCGCGTGGGCGTTGCGTTTTCCAAAACCGTTTACGGCCCCTGGGAACGCCTCGACGCGCCCATCCTTCCCGCGTGCCCCGGCACTTTTTACAGTTTTCTGACCTCCAATCTGGCCCCCTGCCTCATGCGCGACGGCGGCGTCACGCTCATTTTCAAATCGCGCCGCTACGAAGGAAACACTCACGGTCGCATGATGCTCGGCGTCGCCCGCGCCGCCGCCGCCGCCTCGCTCCATCTTCCGCACACCGTGTTTGGCCGTATGGAAATCATTGGTCCCCGGGGCGAAGGCGAAGTCGAGGATCCCTTTCTCTGGCACAACGGCGAAAACTTCGAACTCATCGCCAAAGACATGACCGGTTCGCTTTGCGGCGAACACCACGCCGGCGTCCACGCCTTCTCCCGCGACTGCCTCGACTGGACGCTCGCCGTTCCGCACCCCAAAGCCTGGACGCGCCGTGTCCGCTGGGACGACGGACACCTTGATGCGCTCGGTTCCGTCGAACGTCCCTTTGTCCTCTTCGACGAACATCACCACCCCACGCATCTCTTCGCCGCCCTGGCCGATGGCCCGGGCGGATTCCGGGAAATGACCCGCGCCTGGAACACCTGTATCCCGCTCGCATGACATCCTTCCCCTCCCCCCCCCCCGCACATCACCGCTTTGACATGATTTTACGAATACGCCATTCCGCCTTCACCCTGATCGAACGAGAGGGGAATTTTCGATTTTCGATTCTCGATTTTCGATTTCCAAACGATCAATCCGGTACACCCGCGGCCCGGTGGCGCGGCAGCGCCCAATCGAAAATCGAGAATCCAAAATCGAAAATCAGCCGCGCCCGGCACGGGCGCGGCTTCACCCTGATCGAGCTGCTCACGGTCATCACGATCATCGGCATACTCGCCGGTATCCTGATTCCTGTAACAATGCGCGTCCGCGAATCCGCCAGGGCCGCGACCTGTCTCTCCAACCTCCGCCAGATCGGAGTCGCCTGCGCCATATGGTCCGCCGAGAACAAGGACTCGCTCGTTTTCGAACCAAGAAACTTTCCCGTCACCTCCGGCTCCATTCACAAATGGACCGAAAAAATAAAACCCTGCATCAACATCCCGCGATCCGCGGCGGAGAGCACCGGCGGCATTTTCAACTGCCCCTCCTTCCGCCGCACCAAGGCCGGTGGCGACTACTCCATCAACTACGACACCGGCAAAAACCAGAGCGCCAATGCCGACGACGCCGGCACCGTTTCCGCCCGCAAAACCCCGGACTTCAACGTCCCCTCGCGCAAAGTTTACGTCCTCGATTCACACCGCGGTGCAGGAACCCTCGCCTCCGATTTTTACAAAATGCCGCAGGACGCCACCCACGACACATTCACGACTCACGGCTACGGATACGCCGCCTGGCGGCACTCCGGGAAATGCAACCTCCTTTTCATCGACGGCCACGTCTCCGCCCTTGCATTCCCACCGCTCCCCGCCACCAGCGCCGAGGCGTCCGGCGAAGGCAAAAAATGGTTTTCCCCCACCGAACCACCCCCCGCGTTCTGAAAATGAAAAGACACCTGAGCCTCGTCCTCCTGCTCGCCGCCACCCACACCGCGTCAGCCGCGCCCGCCGCCCCCGTCGTGCCTGTCACGCCCGCCGCGCCCGCCGCGTCCGCCGAAACCCGCGCGCCCCGCGAACTGCCGGTGCCTGCCGACATTGTTCCCGCGCGATTCAGCGCCGCGCCTCCGCCCGGCATCCACCCCCGCATCCTCATCAGCCCGGAGGACCTGCCCGGCGTGCGCGAACGCCTCAAAAACACCGCCGCCGGACGCCGCGCATGGAACGCCATCACAAGCTGGACCAACATCTGCCTCAACCCCTCCACCCGCTACGACCAGCCCCTTCGCGCCGCCTGGGACAAACTCGTCGCCGGCGACCCCGCCGCGCTCGACGCCATCACGGAAAAAAACAAATGGTGGCGCGGCAACATCGGACTCCTCCTCCAGCTCGAAGCCTTCACGGCCCTCGTCACGCAAGACCACGAACGCGGCGCCACCGCCGGCGCGGCGCTCGCCACCTACGCGAAAATCTCCGGCGGCCACGTCCTCGCCGCCCACCTCGCGCACCAGTTCGACAACAGCATCGGTTACGCCTACGACCTCGTGTATCCATTTATCAACGACGGACAACGCGCTGAAATCCGCGCGCAAATCGCCGCGGCCACCCGCGGACGCGAATCGCACGGCATGAGCCTGCCCGCCGCCGCGCACACCTACAACTTCATGCCCCACGGCATGGGCCTCCTCCTGCTCGCCCTCTCCATCGAAGGCGAGGAAGGCTACGACCCGACGATCTACCCGCGCAGCGTGCAAGTCATGCGCAACTTCCTTGCCAACGGCATCGACACGCAAGGCGACCCCCGCGAAGACACCCACTATTTCAACTTCGGCATGGCCTGGGGCGCCCAAGGCATGGTCGCCATGGCGCGCCGCGGCGACAACCTCTTCACCGACGAACACTACCGCCGCGTCCCCAACTGGTATGCCCAGGCCATGGAACCCTTCGGCGAAGCATTCTCGCAACACCAGGACACCCCCAACGACGGCGGCGGACTTCTCCCCAACTACGCCATCATGAAATGGGTCTGGCCCGACGACCCCGCCCTCGACTTTGTCTGGAAAAACCGCGTCCGCGCCGACTACTCCGGCATCAACTACCGGGGCGATTTTCTCGTCGCCGCCCTTTATCCCTCCGACTGGAAAAACTCCCCCGGCGAAATCGTCAAAACCAGCCCCGACCAATGGGGCGCCAACACCGGACCGCTACCCCCCTCCCCCCGCGACCCAGCGCCGAAGGCAGGGGCTTCGCTTGCAAAGCCCGCCGCCGCCCTCGGCCTGCCCCTCGCCTGGCTCAGCGAAAAACGCCAGATCCACATCGCCCGGGACAAATGGGCATGGGACGCCACCGTCCTGCACTTCACCATCAACCACCACCAGCGCGGCCCCTCGCACACCCACGCCAATTGCCTCGACATCACCCTCTCCGCCCTCGGGCGAAAATGGGCCATCGACCGCGGCTTCGGCATCGCCGAATCCAAAGACCACTCCGTCGTCCTCATTGACGGCAAAGGCCAGGGCTTTTTCCCCGCCCCCGGACGCCTTGTCGAACAACGCGACACCGGCCACACCGCCCTCATCACCGGCGACGCCAAATATGCCTACGACTGGACCTACGAATTCGGACACCGCACCGGCCTCGATTATCGCAAGAACCTGAACTGGCAGCCCGAGACCACCCATCCCGAAACCCTGGCGATATACCGCGAACGCGCCGACCCCGAATACAAAGACCGTCCCTGGGAACAACGCGGCATTGAGAAAAAACGCCCCGGCCTCACGGACTACCCGCACAAAGCCCCCTGGAACGTAGTTGAAAAAGCATTTCGCACCGCTCTTCTCCGCCGCGGCGAACGCCCCTACGTGCTCATTGCCGACGACATCCGCAAGGACGACGCCCCGCACACCTGCGACTGGCTGCTGCAAGTGCCCGGCGACCTGGAAATCAAACGACAAACCCCTGGAGAAGTTGTTCTCGGCAGCCGGGAACCCGGCGACGACCGCCGCCTCCTCGTGCGCATGATCGACGCGCGCGCCGCGCCAGGAGAAGCCGGCGCCTGGGAGCTGGAAACGTATGAAATCGTCCGTTCGCCCGAGACCGGCAGCACCCGGTCTTACGGCAAAGGACAACGACTCAGGTTCACGCTCCGGTCGGTTGAGCCGGCCTTCCGTGTGCTGCTGTATCCGCACCGCGATGACGCTCCCCTGCCGGAGACCGGACTGACCCGGGGGGGGGG
>JAISAX010000063.1 GCA_031266495.1 Opitutaceae bacterium | reverse complement strand
TGACAGGACGACAAAGTCGTCCTGTCACGATTGTATCCCGGGCCTTCACGCTGATCGAGTTGCTCGCGGTCATCACGATCATCGGCATCCTGGCCGCGATCATCATCCCCGTAGTGGGCCGGGTACGACAGAGTGCAGCGGACGCCACCTGCAAAAGCAACGTGCGCCAACTGACGATGGCCTATGTCATGTTTTTGAATGATCACAAAATGCTCTCCCTGCCGAATACGGTGAACAACACCAATGAATGGAGCGCTTATTCGAACGAGGGGGTAGGACAAGGCACATTTCACGGATTCTATCTATTGCGTTGGTATTACAAGCCCGGCCCAAATCGTATCCGGTTGTCAGGTACAAAATACTTGTATGAAAAGATAGAGCATTGTCCTTCCGTGCGTATGAACGGGTTGACACAAGACCCTACGATGATGGCGGCCCAGAAGTCGGATTACGGTGTCAGGCAGCCTCCAAGCGAGACCGTGGAGGGGGTGACACGAGTAAAACTTGTAAATTTCGGGCTTTGCACCCAGCCCTCGCGGACGCCGCTGGTGTTCGATCACTTTCAAGGTGCGTGGAAAACGGGAGGGGGCGATTTGGAAACACATCTGCCGCTGCGCCATCGGGGCAAGCGCTCCATCAATTGCGGTTTTCTTGACGGTCATGTCGCCTATGTGGATGGAGACGAAAAAGACGGGAGACTCTATATGCAGTATTGGCGCGGTGCGACCATGAATCAGGAACCGGATGACAATGATTTGAGAAAGGGTTCTGCACTTGGTCTGACCGAAATGCCGGCGGCTCCTTCGGAATCCGGAGGCTGATTCATGAGCGCGGTCTCACCGGCTGTGTCTGCCACGGCGTTTGCCTTCGCGCCGGTCGCGCCTGACAACGGATTCCGTCAGCCGGATTATTGGACGTGGTGCCCATCGATTATCCGCGCACCGGATACATTGATGGGGGAGGGGGGGGAGGGGAGGATGCGGTGGCACATGTTTGCCTCGCGGTGGCCGAAGTGGCTGCCGTTTCATCCCGGATGGATGGTGGCGTCGGAAGTGGTGCGGGCGGTGGCGGACCGGGCGGAGGGACCGTACGAATTTGCCGAGGTCGTGCTGCCGGCGCGCGGCGCGGAGTATTGGGACGGACGCTCCACGCACAACCCGACCATCCGGTATCACGGCGGGCACTACTGGCTGTTTTATATGGGGAGCACGCATCCGTTCGCGGATTTCACTCCGGGAAGCGCGGGCGAGCTGGGTGCGGGCCATCCGGCGTGCATCGTGGCCCGTTCGATGAAGCGTGTGGGCGTGGCCTGGGCGGATTCGGTGTGCGGACCGTGGCATCGGCTGGACGAGCCGGTTTTGCCAACGAAACCGGGAACTTTTTATAGTTTTCTCACGTCGAATCCGGCTCCGTGGATTCACGATGACGGACGTGTGACGATGCTTTTCAAGGCGCGCGCCTGGATGGAGGGGATACGCGGTCCGACGCACGGTCCCATGAGCATCGGGTTGGCGGAGGCGGATGAACCGGGAGGTCTGTATCGGGTTTTTAGTGACGATAACGGGCCTTTGTTTTCGCCCGGGCCACCGGTGCGATTCGGGGAGGTGGAAGATCCGTTTCTCTGGCAGGAGGGCGGGAGAGACGGGAGGGGGGGCGTTTTCAGGATGATTGCGAAGGATATGACGGGACGGCTGTGCGGTCAGGCGCACGCGGGTTTTTTGGCCGAGTCGATGCCGGTGGCGGGCGGAAAGCCGCTTGTCTGGAGGCCCGGGACGCCGCCGCTGGCATATCGCCGCGAGCTTGTTTATACGGACGGCACGCGCCGGATGGTCGGGAGCATGGAGCGTCCTTTCGTTTATTTCCGGAATGGCCACCCTGCGTATTTTTGTGCGGCGGTCTCGAACGGGAAAAACGGTTTCAGCGATGCGACGGAAACATGGAATGTGGTGTTGCCGCTGGTATCCGGCGAAACCTCGGGACTGGCTTCGGGCGAGCCGGAGACCAGGCTCCGCCTGTGAGTTTTCCGGGCGAATTATGCGGATGGACGTAGCCACGGGACGTCGTGCCTGTGGTGACGACACGGAGTGTCGCCGGTTTGCGAGGCGAAAGGCGGAGGGGCAAAGCGCGAGGCGCTGGCGCGCCTTCGCTCTGCGTAACGTCAATGATCCAATGCCTTTTGTTGTTCCATGAGGTTGCCCGGCATTCCGGTGTCCAAATTGTCCTTTTAAAAAGGACAATTTATCGAAAAACTGTCCTGCATGGAAGGACAGCTTGAAGCGACAATCGGACAAAAAATCACGGACGGAACCACGTTTTCCGTTCCCGTTCTGACGCGGCGGGATATTCGCCTGCCCGGCGTGCCGGGAAAGGCGCTGGCGGTGATCGGCATGCGGCGCGCGGGCAAAACGTCGTTTCTCTGGCAGTGCCTCGCCGACCGGGTGGCGGCGGGGACTCCGCGTGAAGCACTGTTGTATTTCAATTTCGAGGACGAGCGTCTCGACGGACTGGATGCCTCGCGCCTGCACCTGCTGGTGGAGGAGTATTTCCGACGGTATCCGGAATGGCGAGACAGCGCGCCGGACAAGTCCGGTGTCACGTTTTTTTTCGACGAAATCCAGCTCGTCGCCGGATGGGAACGTTTCCTGCGACGGTTGATGGATACGGAGCGCGTGCAGCTTTTTGTTTCCGGTTCCTCGGCCCGGCTGCTCAGTCGCGAGGTGGCCACGAGCATGCGGGGGCGCGCGCTCGAAGTGCTGGTGCATCCTTTCAGTTTTCGGGAGGCATTGCGGCATCGGGGAGCCGAGCCGGCGCGGGGAAAGTCGTGGAATGCGTTGTCGAGGGGGGAGCGGTCGGGAATCGAAAAACATCTGCGCACCTGGCTGGTCGAGGGCGGGTTTCCCGAGGCGCAGTCGCTCGACGCGCGTGACCGGCGCGATGTGCTTCGCAGTTATGCCGACGTGGCTTTGCTGCGCGATGTGATCGAGCGTCACGGTGTGTCCAATCCCGTGGCGTTGCGCTGGATGTTGGGCCACTTTCTGGCCAATCCCGCGGCGCCTTTCAGCGCGAACAAGTTTGGCGACGTCTTGCGTTCGCAGGGCATCCCTGTGGCCAAGGACACCGTGCATGCCTATCTGGCGTATATTGAGGACGCATTCATCGTGCGGACGGTCGGGTTGCACACGGCATCCGAGAGGCAGCGCATGGTTAATCCGCGCAAGGGATACCCGGTCGATCAGGGGTTTATTCCGCTCTACGAGCGCACCGGACGGGAAAATCTTGGTCATGCGCTCGAAACCGCCGTGCTGGTGGAGCTGGAGCGACGGGGGGCGGAAACCGGATACCTGAAAACGGCCGGCGGCAACGAGGTGGATTTTCATGTACGCCTGCCTGACGGGGAGGTGTGGCTAATTCAGGTGTGCGCGAATACAGGTTCGCCGGAAACATTGGCCCGCGAGGTGCGAGCTTTGGAGGAGGCGGCTGCGGAGCACCCGCGGGCAGCGCCGCTGCTCGTCAGTATGGATACGCAGCGGCCAGCGGGCTTGCCGGCGGGGATCGGGTGGCAGACCGCGGCGGCATGGTTGCTGGAGTGTTGAGCCGGGGGGGGGGGGGGGGGAGGGGGCATTTTGCCGGTGACTTTGCATCGGTTCCGGCGGACCGGACGAAACCGATGCTTGGCTTCAGGTGGCCGGGGCCTATATTTTGCCCATGAGTTCTCCGGACGAGAAAACCGAAATCGTGTGGCACCGGGCCGGTTCGTTCGAGCCGCACGAGGCGAAGCGGATCATGGAGGCGCTGGCCCGAAGGGCCAACCGGGGCGGGTGCCCTCCGGGCTGCCGAGGGAGCAACGCGCCTTTTCGAACCGGGGACTGGCGGTTTGCAGACTTGACCGCCCGCGATGCGGGCACCCGGCCAAGCCTGGCCTTCCGCTTCGCTCCAGACCGCCCCTCTCCGGGGGTGCCATCTCCGCGCTGCCGCACTCCGTGTCGGCGCCGTCCGGCGCCGGGACGACGCCGCTCCGGCTGGCTCCACTCCGTTGACACTTTGAGTTACACCCCATGCGCGCCTGCCATTGGCGGCTTTGTCACTTTCATGTAGTAGTGTAATTTTGGATTCTTGTATGGTTTTATTCGATACGGTGAAATCATGCGTCCATTGTTTTTGTTGTCACACGAGGCGGGTGCGGCGCCGGCGGCGTTGGATGAATAGCACAAGGCCCAGCACGCTACCGCCCATCAATAGCCCGATGACGCCCGGTTCCGGCACTTGCGATGTGCCCATCGCCGATATCGTCAACGCCGCCAAGGCATTCACTGTGTCACCGAAGGCGAGTATTTTGAACGTTACTGATTCACTGGTGGCAGTGAAAATCCCCGTGTTAACCTGATAATCAGTAAAACTGGAAACAACGGCGGAACCTTGGGTAAACGAGACCGTTCCAAGGCTGACAGGGCTGTCCGGGTTGGTGATGTTGGTCACTGTAATGTCCCGGGTGTACTGGGCATCCACTGTATGGAAAAACATCTGGTATTGGTTGCCGATTGTGAGGCCCGAGATCGTGACTTGCAGGCCGTCGGTAGGGTTTGTGTTAAAAACGAGATCAAAGATATAGGGTGCCAGAGATCTGTTCGCGGTCGAATCGGTGAACCCGGTTGTTTCCCGTTTGCGGACACCAGTGACAGCGTTGAACGAAAGGGCGAGCGTCTCCGGGCCGACGGTCAAAGCCGTGATGTCGGCTCCGAGATTTTGGACGACATGGTCGATCGTCATGCCTCCGGTGGCAGAGATGTTTGCGGCAACGGCGACAGCCGAATCCGAAGTACCGAAATCGATCATGGTGGTTTTGGTTTCCGCAAGGGAAACGTGGCAGAGGCCGGGCAGTGCGGCGAACAGTGCGCCGAACAGCAGCCGTGAAACGTGCTTTTTCATATTTATGGAGGTTGGGAGGGTTGTTGGTTTTCGGTGTGAAACGTGCCTTCGCGGGCATTTTCAAACGCATCAAAGGATGCCTTCCCTCCCTGGTTCTCTCAATGAATTGCGGTTACGATAATTATTGATCCGCTTACGGGATTCGCGCATAGAAGCGTGCCATGATTTCCTCGAAGATAACGGTCGAAAATTGGTCTACTCTTTGGTGTTCCGTGAGTTGGGCATATCACGGACCTGTGCCGGTGAAATCGCTCGGAGGGGAATTTGTGTCCCGGGGATTTCGTTGCTGGATGCTGGAGAAAGGCAAGGGGGAGTTGTTTTTTGGAACGGATCGGGATGAGGCGCGCTGGCGGCGGCATCTTATCAACCCCGGGGAGTGGTGGTTGATTCCCCACGGCTTTGGACGGCAGAATTTTTCGCCGGATTCACAGATTGTCTCGATCAGTTTTGTGGCGCGCTGGCCCACCGGTGAACCGTTGTTCACGGCCCCGGAACCGGCGCATGTGAGCGAGGCGTTGACCGGGCAATTGCGGCGCTGCTCCCTGCATCTGGCGCGCCGGTGCGAACATCATTCGCAACGCGCGCATCAGCATTTCAGCCATGACAAGATTTCGATGGCGAGTCTGTGCAGGGTGAATGCCTCGTTTTACAACTGGCTCGATTGTTTTGTCGATGTGGCGGGAATGGCCGGCTGGGAGCCGAATCTTCCCGGTGATATTGATCCGAGACTGGCCACGGCGTTCCGGATATTGTCCGAGCAACCGCTTTCGCTGCCTTTTCGCGTGGAGAATGTGGCCAGGGCCTGCGGTCTGAGCGTGAGCCAGTTGAATCGATTGTTTCGTCAATATTACCGGCAAACACCGGCGAGTTACTTTGACAAACGCAGGAGGGATTACGCGCGCATGAGGGTGGAAACGGAGGCGATCCCGTTGAAGGAGATTTCGTTTGAGTTGGGTTTTTCCGCGCCGAGTCATTTCACGCCGTGGTTTTGCAAGGTGTTTGGCAAGACCCCCTCCCGGTGGCGCAAGGAACACGTGGCCGCCGCCGCCGCTTCCTGATTTTTGATTTTCCTATTCACCTGCGAGGGAACTTGCGGCGGCGGGCACCGGATCCAAAACCTGACCTGCGGATTCGAGGCGTTCGCGCAACATGGCGTAGGGCACGTCCTGGACGTCGTATTCGTTTTCCAACGTGATGAGGGCGGCTTCGGCGGCGGCCTCGGAGATCATCATGAAAACCGGTTCCATGCGGATGGAACCAAAAGCGATGTGCGAGGCGGACAGACAAAATGGCACCAGCAAATTGCGACATTCGCCAGCCTTGGGCACGATGCTCCTGTAGGAAATCGGATAGGGCGGACCGGAATGCACTTGCACATCGCCCTCGTTCATCGCCTTGCCATTGGCCACCAGGCGGCGGCAGTTGTGGGAATCCATTGTGTAGGAGGCCAGCGCGACGGGGTCTTCGGCCACCACGCGGCCCAGGCAGTTGTGCTCGGTCATCACGTAATCGCCCACCATCCTGCGCGCCTCGCGAATGTAGAGGGCGTGGGGGAAGTGGCCGGTGTCGGCAAACGCTTCGCGGTTCCATCCAAAACGACGGATGTGTTTTCGGAAGTCGTCATGCACACTGTCGTCGTGGCACCAAAACCAGACGAGCCCCCTGGTCCATGAGACGTGGGTCTGGAAGATCGCCTCGCGCGTCGCGTAATCACCGTCGGGCCAGTCGTGGTTCATGCCGATGAAATCGGTGGAGACGGCGCCCATGTTGTTGACATCGTAAACGCCTTCGGCGACCGGGCCGTTGAAGAGTTGCGGGATGTATCCCGAGCGGCAATACCGGCGGAGCAGTTCGTAGCGCGCCGGGTCGTAATCGTCGGGTTGTGAGAAGGGCACGATTTTTTTGGGATCATCGGTCATGCAGAGGCGGAAGTTGTAGGCCTGGACGCGGAAATCGGCGGCGCCCGGGGTGTAGGGGGCGGAGTCAAAGCCGACGCCCGGGAGCAGGCCGCTGGCGGGTTTCCCTTCAACGAGGTAGGGATCGACGGCGAATTTGAACTGGTGTTTGTCGAGCAATTGCTGGCCGTTGAGTCGTTCGTTGTAGGTGGAGTTGCTTTCGCGTCCGACGGTGTATGAGACGCCGGCGCGGGCCATCAGGTCGCCCTCGTAAGTGGCGTCGATGAAACGGCGCGCACAAACGTCCAGGCCGTTTTGCGTGACCAGTCTTGCGAGGCGCCCGTCGCTGGTTTGGACGGATTCGATGCAAGATTCGAAGTGGCAGGCAATGTCCCACTCCTGCAGCCATTCGCGGAAAACGGCTTCCGCGATTTGGGGTTCAAGACGCCAATAAATGTCGCATCCCCTTTTTTTGCCGACGCGCGAATAGAACTCCCGGGCCAGTCCGCCGATGGCGGCTTTGTTGCCCAGGTCGGTGAAGCCGAGTCCGCTCGCGCTCATGCCGCCGAGCCATTTGCCCGGTTCCAGCAGGGCGACTCCCAGTCCTTTTTTCTTTGCCGCTATCGCCGCGACAATGCCGCCTGATGTCGCCCCGAAAACGCAGAGGTCAACCGATAGTTGCGTGCCGCGTGTTTTTTGCGGGGGAGTGTAATAACAAAGTGGATTTTTCAGAGAGGGATTCATGCTCCTGGATTTTCCCGCGGGGGAGGGAGGGGGCAAGCGGGGCGGCTTGCCCGGGTTACGCAAAAACTTACCGGTTTTGAAAAACTGCGCCGCCCGTCCGCGCCGTTGTTCAGGGGGTTTCCCGAAGCAATGCGATGGCCTGCCGGTTGCGCCAAATGGCGAGTTTCCTCCGACTGCCGCGAAATTTTTCCAACTCCTCCACAAACCTGCCGTGCTCGTCGGTGACGGTCGCCCATTTTTGTGAAAACGCCGCCAGTTCCCTCGCGAAATTTTGGGGGAAATGGCTGATGCGGTTACCGGTTTGGGCCAGGCGGGGAAGGGCGCGCTGGCAGGGCGTGAGCGAGGCCGTGCAGGCACCCGTTTGCGCAATGCTCCAGGCGTGCCTCAGACGCGTCATCCGGCGCACAAAATCCACGGTGTCAACGGATGCGTCCTGCGGGCAGGTTTCAATCTCCACGCGAAACCCGTCATGAAGATCAATCGCGCCCAGGGTGACGATGATTTCGAGGCGGTTGCCGTTGAAATACCAACCGGGATTGGCGGAGCCGGGCGCGTCCTCGTCGCGTTTTTCAAAAGAGATCGGTTTTTCGTCCAGCAGGATTTGCCGCGGAGGGGCGCGGAAGGGCAGGCGCAGGCTCACTTCCCGCCTCGGCTGGAATCCCGGAAACGCGTCCGGTGACTGTAGCCTGGCGCGGATTTGCTCGCGCAAACCATCGACGGCTTGCTCGATTTCCACGCGGGCGACCCGTCCATTTTGATAATCGGTGGATTCGCCATCGTCCTCGTTCCATGAACAGGAGCTGTCCGAACGGCTCGCGATGACGATTCGTATTTGTTCAAAGCTGCCGGTTCCGGCCCGGGTTTTTGGCGCCTGCTCCACCCACATCGCACCTTCCCGTACAAAGACCGGAACCTGTTTCAGCGTGAATCGTTCCTCTATCCAGAGGGGGCCGTGGTGCGTCGTTCCGTGGACAAAATCGACCCATTTTCCATCGGGTATCCAAACGCGTTGGACGGCACTGTCCGTTCGCGAATCCACGGGATGCGTGACGGGCGAGACCAGCATTTGACGTCCGAAAAAGTATTGGTTTTTCGCTTCGCAGGCATCCGCCGAGCCGGGGAAATCGAAGTGCATCGGCATGCACAAACAGGTGTCTTGCTCCCAGCAATGGAAGATCTCAGGCGGATGTTCCTCCCATTTTTGTATTTTCCGTTAAGATGTAGCAATGAAGAGGAGGAGGGAGAGTGTTGTCACTAGATACAGAAGATAAGGGTTGCAAGGGAGGGAAGAGAGGGGAAAGGTGAGGGGAAATGTTTATCAAGAGAAACAGGAGCAGGCAGGGTGGGAAGGAATACGGGTCGGTGTTGTTGGTGAAGGGGGAGAGGGAGAAGGAAGGCAGAGGGCGCGGTCGTCCGGTGAAGGGGGAGAAGAGGAGGACGAGGGTGGTGCATAGGACGGTGGCAAATTTGTCACGATTGCCGGAGGAGTTGGTGGAAGTGATCGAGAGATGGAGCCGAGGGGATGC
>JAISAX010000947.1 GCA_031266495.1 Opitutaceae bacterium | reverse complement strand
GCGCCGGCGTCGCGGACGTTGACGACGGGGAGCGCGGCATAATCGGTGCGCGGCAGGTTCTCCAGGCCGGGGCGTTCGTAGAAGGAGGGCGGGAGGTTGGAGATCCTGATGGTCGAGAGAGGCGCGCCGGGGGAGGGGGGGGGGGCGGAGAGGTGGCCGGTGATCGGGGCGATGTAGATTTCGCCGGCGTCGTCGGGGGTGAGTCCGTCGATGGCGATGTCGAGCTGCGTGGTGATTTTTGTCCAGTCAATGCGGGCGGCTTCGGACGGGACGGAAACTCCGCGGAGCGGCAGGGTGAAGGCGCGAAGGGTGCCGTCGTTGGCGAGAGTGTTTTCGAGCGCGTCGTCCAGCAGGATGTTGCCGATGACGCCGGGTGAACGGGCGACGAGGAAGAGTCGATGCCGGCCTTGCGCGGGCTTCGCGAGCCGCCAGCCAAGGCGAAGGGTGAGCGATTCGAGGTCGCTCCAGTCGGCGGAACCGAGGCGTTTGACGAGGCGCAGGGTGTTGTCGTTTTCCGCTCCGTCCTGTATCCGTAAGATGGTGACAATCGCGCCGCTGTCGGCGTTGTTGCCATCTGGAGCGAGTTGCGCGGGCAGTGCGCCGAAACGGAGCGAACCGCCGGCGGATGTTGCCGCGCGGCGTTCGGCGCGCCAGGTGGCGGCGGCGTTGGCGTCCGTCACGGTGGTGGCGGCGCGCAGCACGGTCACTTCACGTCCGACGGGAGCCGGGGCAGTGGCTGCTGCGGCAGCGGCAGCGGCGGCGGCTGCTGCTGCCGCGAGGTTGGCGCATATCAGGATGGCAAGGCGGCAGGGGATGTGTTGGCGGGACATGGTGGATGTAACCGGAGAGGATAGATGGAAATGTGGCGGCGAGCCGGCCCGGCAGCAGCGTCAGTCGCGACGGGAACGGTGGCGGTGAAACAAACCGGAACCGAGCGCGCCGATGCCGGCCAGTATGGGTATTGTCGCCGGTTCGGGAATGGTTGGCCCGGGAATGGAGGCCGGTGCGAGGGTAATGTTGACTTCGAAGAAGCCGGAATTGCCACTCTGGGTGTTGAGGCGGTTCCACGATTGCTGGCTATAGAACTGGGTGGCTTCTCCGTTGAGCGAGGTGAAAACAACGCGGTAGTAGAGAGTCGATACGCCGGAGGCGAGGGTGATGACCGGCGATGTGCCGTTCGAAAAGGTGCCGCTGGTGATCGAGGTAGTGGCGCGCAGGATGTTCGTGAGGTTGCCGTCGGTATCGGTCCATGTCGCGCCGTCGGTGCTGTATTGGGTGACGATGGCGCGGTCCTGGTTGGCCGCATACAGGCGGTCCGTCACGGTGAATGAAGTGATCTCGTAGCCGGCGTTGGCGAGGTCGAATTTGTAGGTGAAGGAAGATTGCACCGTTTTGCTGTTGGCATGAATGAAGGCATCACCGCCCTTCTCCACCATCAGCCGGATGTCGCTGCTCGCGGAAAAGATGTCGTCGAAAAATTTGCCGCCGGATGTGAGAACGGCGCCGTTTTGCGTGTAGTCTTTTCCCGCGTCGGTGATCATTTTTATCATGTCGGCGTAGGTGAAGCTGTAGTTGTATGTGAATACGTCGTTGGCTTCGGTGATGTCGCTTTTTTGGATTTCAAGAGCGGCGCGGGCGGATGGCGCAAACGCGGCGAGGATGGTGGCGAGAAGGGCGACAAGGGTGGCGATGGCAGGGATGGCAGGGATGGCGGAGACGGTGGAGACGGTGGCGCGAAGGCGATGGCGGAGGATTGTTTTCATGACGGTCTGGTGAAGGATGGTTGGTGCTGTTGCTGATGCGGATATTGGTGCTGGTGCTGGTGCTGATACTGCTGGATTTTGCGGATCCGGATCGGACGGGGAGACGGCGGATAATCGTATCCTTGTATCCACAAACCCGATTTGGAAACCGGACCATTGTTTACCCTGGCTTCGACAATGGAGGCAGGAAAACCGGAGTTTGGGGGAAATGAGGTGACGCAAGCCGTTTATAATCAGCACATGGGTTTTCCGGAAATAGATAGGATGGAATACGGGAAGTTATGGGTGAGAGGCGGCGCTTCGCGCCGTCACACGGGCTGGAAGCCCGTGCCACGTTTTTCCCGCCGATCCGGCGGCTTCGCCGCCGGCGGGCGAGACGCCCGCGCCACTTTCGATCCGGCGACGCTGCGCGTCGTCCACGGGCTGGAAGCCCGTGCCACTCCGGATGCGGGCGGGACGCCCGCGCTACATCGCGCCACGGCGCTCCGCGCAATATCAGTATTTAATTTTCCGTTACGCGTATTCGCGGCGGAGGTTGCTGGGGAGGAGGCCAAGCTCCTCGCGGTATTTGGCAACGGTGCGGCGGGCGATGTTGATGCCCTTGCCCTCCACCTTTGCCACGATTTCCTGGTCGCTGAGCGGGTGGCTGCGGTCCTCGCCGGCAATGAGGTCGTTGATCATCTCCTTCACGCTGGTGTTGGATATGGATTCGCCTCCGCCGGAGGCGTAGCCGGGCGTGAAAAAATACTTCATCTCGAAGATGCCGTGCGGCGTCTCGATAAACTTGTTGGCAATGGCCCGGCTGACAGTCGTCTCGTGCACGCCGACCACAGTGGCGATCCGGGCCATGGTCAACGGGCGGAGTCTGGATACGCCTTTTTCAAAGAATTCGCGCTGCACGTTCAGGATTTCGCGCGTGATGCGTTCGATGGTCTGCTGGCGCTGTTCGATGGAGTTGATGAGGAACTTGCCGGAACGGATACGTTCGCGAAGGTAGTCGCGCTCCTGCTTGTCGAGGGTGCCTTTGGCAATGAGGTCGCGGTAGGCGTCGGAGATGCGCAGGCGGGGGATGTAGTCGTTGTTGAGGGTGATTTTCCATTCGTCGCCGTCTTTTTCGACAGTGACGTCGGGGGTGACGACGCGGTTGGTGTCTTCGGCGAAACGGCGTCCGGGGGCGGGATCGAGGGCGCCGATTTCGTCGATGGCGGCCTGGACGTCGTCGGTGTGGGTGCCGGTTTTGCGAGCGATTTCGGGGATGCGGCGGCGGGCGAGGAGGTCCAGGTGGTCGCGCACGATGCGGGCGGCGAGGCTGTTTCCGCGGCCTTTGGCCTGGAGTTGGAGGAGGAGGCATTCGCCGAGGTTGGCGGCGCCGATGCCGGTGGGTTCGAATGTCGTCTTCAGGAGGCGGGCGGCTTCCTGGACGGCGTCGAGCGGGAGGCCGGTTTGCAGGGCGGCTTCGGAGGGGGTCTGGGTCGAGAAACCGCGTTCGTCGAGGCCGCCGACGAGGTGTTCGAGCGCGGCGCGGATGTGCGGTTCGTGGTCGGAGAGGTCGGCCTGGCGCAGGAGGTGTTCCTGGAGCGAGGTTTCGCTGACGAGGGAATCGAAGAAGTGCTGGCGGCGTTCGGCGTCTTCGGAGGTGTAGGGTTGGGTGCCGCCGGCCTGGGACAGGTAGTCGCGCCAGTCTTCGCCGAGTTTGCCGAGGATTTCGAATTCTTTGCTGAAATCGAGGGCGTCGGTGTCGCCGGCGGCTTCGGTGGTGGTGTCGTCATCGTGGTCCGGGGGGGGGGGGGGGGGG
>JAISAX010000946.1 GCA_031266495.1 Opitutaceae bacterium | reverse complement strand
GGCGGCGGGGGTGCGGCCCCGGGGGCCGTGCCGGCGGGCCGGCCGCCCCCCGCCCCGCGCGGCGCGCCCCCCCGGGCCCCCGCCCCGCGGGCCAGGCCTTGCGGCCGTCGGTGGTGAAGGGGATGCCTTTGTCGGTTTGCAGGTAGCGGAGGCCGCGGCGGAGGAGGTCTTCGTTGACGAACGGGTTGTGGATCAGTTCGGAGAGCATGAACACGCGCCGGCCGGGGTTGGCGGCGAGGGTTTCGTAGGCGCGTTCGATGGCGTTTTTCACGCCGAGGCAGAAACCGAAATGGCTGGGCACGAGGTAGCGCACGGCGCCGAAATCGAGCGGCACGGGGTCGGCGGCGGTGCGTTCGAGGCGGCGGGCGAGCGCCTTGAGGGCGGCGCAGAGTTGCGACTGGTAGAGGGCGGACGAGATGTCGTCCTGCGCGTAGATGGCGGTGTTGCGCTCTTTTTCGGGGCGGAACTTGTAGATGAAATCGCTTTCGCCGAGGTGCAGGTAGGGAAGGGCGATCAGGTGCGGTTCGAGCGCCGGGAGGAGCGCGGCGAGAAGGGGCGAGAGCGTCGCGGGCTCGCCGGCCTCCAGTTGCTCGATGGAGCGAAAGAGGAGCGGGGACGGCAAAGGGGGGGGGGGGAGAGAGGGGGCGATTTGCGCGAAGGCGACGCGGAGCGGGCGGCGGTTATCGACGGGATCGGGCAGGGTGAAAAACTCGACGGGTTGCGTGCGCAGAGGGAGATCGGCGGCGGGCGCGGGCGAGAGCCGCCGGGCCGGGTCGGCGGGATCGGGCCGGACGGCGAGGCGGTTGTTGGTATCGAAACAGAGCGTGATGGAGCCGGACATCGGATGTCGGAGGAAAGAAAGAAGCCCACGAAACACACACACAAAGACACGAAAAAGAAAATCATCCCGCGGCAGGGTGGCGCGGTCTTTTGCGTGTCCGGGTGTGCTTCGCGGGCTGTTTCCGAAAAAAATTCAAGCCTTGCCGCCGAAGCTGGTGTAGTCGTCGAGATCGAGCCGGTCGAAGGTGGTGCGAATGTCGTCGCGACCCGGGGCGAGGGTGCGGATGGCGTCGGCAAATCCGGCATGGCGATCGGCGTCGCCGGGGGCGAGGTTTTCGAGCCAGGCGGACCAGGCGAGGATTTCGTGCGGCGCGCGGGCGGGGCGGCTGTTGGCGGTGACCCAGGCGAGCATTTCGGTGTCGTTGCGACCGGTTTTGACGGCGTCAAGAAATGCGTCGGGATCGATGCCGGTGAAGGCGAAGAGGCGTTTGTCGAGCGGGCACGGGTAAATGTACTCGCCCTGTTTGCCGGCGGCGAAGGCGCGCGACTTGTCGAGCAGGCGCGGCAGGTGAACGAAGCCGCCGAGGCGGAGGCGCGGGCTGCGGGGCGGGTGAACGGTGAGATCGGGCGCGGACCAGGAGATCATTCGTCACCTCCCGCGTCGCCGCCGTCGCTGGCGCCGTTTTCGTCGATCTCGGCATCAACGGCATAACGGGAATCAAAAAAACCTTCGTCCTCGAGAATGGTCATGACTCCGTCGGTGATTTTTTTGCGGTCGCCGGAGGAGAACTGCTTGTAGTCGGCCGTGAGGAGTTCGGCGATGCCGGCGCGTGCCTGGTCGCGGCTGGTGGTGCCTTCCAGGAACTCGTCGGCCTGGCTGGCGATGTCGTCGATGATGGTGGTGAGGTTCATGAGGGCATGGATACTCGCAGGAAGATGGGTGTGCGGCAAGCCGGGTTTGCGATGAGGAGGCGTGGCGGCCAGAAACCGGGTGAGAGAAGAGGGATAGCGGAATTTTGGCTTGCCATGATTCCGGCCCGCTACGTAGTCACATCCCCTCATTTTCGCCAGAGTAGCTCAGTGGTAGAGCAGGGGACTCATAAGCCCTTGGTCGGCAGTTCAATCCTGCCCTCTGGCACCCCCCCCCCCTCCCCCCTTCATCAAAAAAAAGGTTACGGGATTCAGGAGAGGGAAAAAAGGGAAGGCCGCGTCAGCCGCGCCAGCCGCCAGACGAGCAGCACGGCGGCGATGGCGAGGCCACCCGCGAGCGCGCCCCAGATGCCGAGCGCTCCGGCCGGGCCGCGCACGCCAATGAAGTAGCCTGCCGGAATGGCCAGCAACCACCAGGCGGCAAAGGTGATTGCCGTCGGCACGCGCACATCCGCGAGCCCGCGCAGCGCCCCTGCCGCCACGACCTGCGCGCCATCGAAAAGCTGGAAAAACGCTGCCACGACCAGCAACCGGGCCGCCAGAGCCACGACCTCCGGATCTCCGGGCACAAAACCCCGAGCGAGCGCGGCTCCCTCCAGCCAGAAAAACAGCGCCGTGATGCTCATGAAGACGCCACTCATCGCGAGGGCGCCGAACGCCGTCGGACGGCGCGCCGCCAGGCGTCCCTCGCCGACGAGGCCGCTCATACGGATGCCCACCGCCATCGAAAGGCCGAGCGGCACCATGAACGTCATCCCGGCGCAGGTCAGCGCGATCTGGTGCGCGGCCAGCGCCTGCGCGCTGATCCAGCCCATCATCAACGCCGCCATGGTGAAGGCCGTGACCTCGAACAGCAGCATGGCCGCCGCCGGAACGCCGATTTTCAGCATCTCGCGGAAACCGGCGGCATGCAGGCGGGCCGTCCAGCGTTGCCGGAGCCCGCCGGCATCGCCGGGGCGCGCGTGCGGCCAGGCATCGCGGAGACGTTGCGCACGGCGCGTCCATGCGATGATCGCAACCAGCGTGCCTATGCGCGCCAGCAAGGTGGCCAGGCCCGCGCCGGTGAGCCCGAGCGCGGGCGCGCCGAGCTTGCCGTAGATGAGTATCCAGTTGAAAAATACATTGAGGCCGACCCCTCCCAGCACGATGACCATCGGAATCCACGGACGCCCGAGCGCCTCGGCAAATTGCCGGAATGCCTGAAAAAGCATCGCCGGCGCCACGGAGAGGGCGATCAGCACGTAGTAGGGCCCGACGATGGCGATGACTTCCGCCGGCTGGCCGAAGCGATGAAGCTGCCCGGCCAGCGGCAGCATGAGCGCGAGCTGGAGGACACAGGTGAAGGCGGCGAGAGCCACGCCGTGTTTCAGCCACGAGGCGATGCCCTCCGGGTCGCGCGCGCCATGCGCCCGGGCCGTGAAAAGGGAGACGGGCGCGAGCACGCCGAGTCCGCCCAGAAAAATCACGTTGAAGACGCTGCCGGCAAACGCGGCGGCGGCCAGTTCGGCGGTCCCGACGCGGCCGATCATCACGCTGTCGGCGACATTGATGAGCATCTGGCTCGTCTGGCCGACGATGATGGGAACGGCCAGCGCGAGGGTGGCACGTGCTTCTTTAAGGACAGTGGACATGGACAGGACCCGCCAGCAGGAGGCATTCGACCGCCCGCGGCAAGCCCCTGCGAGGAGGGGGGCGAGGGGGGGGGGGGGGAGGCGCGCGTGTCGGGGACGGTCATCCCCGCGGTTTCAGCGGGACAGATGAAAACCGCTCCGGGCCAGGCTCTCGCCATTGACCAGAATCTCCACCGCGTGAAGGCCGGGATGATGGGTGCGCGTCGTGAAATCGCGGATACTCTGGCCGCGCGTGATTGCCGCCGTCTCGCCGGGACCGAGCGTGAGCTCCTTCAATTTAAAAACCTTGGGCGAGGCGCCGCCGGATTTTTTCACGTAGTGGATGGCGTAATCGACCACGAGGCGCTGGCCGCGGCGGGCGGTCGATTCCAGCCGGAAGGAGAGGGCGATGCGGCCACCGAGCGCGACGCGCCGCGGCTCCACGCGGAAGTCGCTCACCCGCACCTGCGCCCTGTCGCCGGCGCCGATCACGGCGAGCGCGCGACGGTCGCCTTTCTTGATCAGGGTGCGCAGGGCGCGCTTCACGATCCAGACGGTGTGCGGGTTTTCCGCCGGCCAGCCTTTGATCCGGGCGAGCACCCATTCGGGGTGATCTTTCGTGATGTCGTTGAGATGGTTGGCGACCGACTTGCGCACGTAGAGGCTCGGGTCGGCCCGCAGGTTTTCCAGAATGGGCGCCACCGGCGAGGGGTCCGCCACCAGCGCCTCCAGCCGGAACGACCACGGCAGGCGCGGACGGCAGCCTTCGCTCGCCAGACGGCGGACGGCTTCGTCGCTGTCGCGCGACCATGTCTCCATCACGGCGAGCGTGCGCGCCAGGTCGCGGCGCAGGAATTCGCGGACGGCAAACTCGGACGAGCCGAACGGGGTGAAAAACTTCAGCGCGTCCATCGACACCTCGAAATCGTCCGGCGCGTGTCCGTAGAGCCCCACGTAATCGGGCAGCACCAGCGAAACAAATCCGTGACCGATACAGGGCGCCAGTTGACGGAGGATGCCGATCACTTGCCGGTAGTTACGACCACCTTGTCCGTTGCGGCCGGTGTCGGTGGCGGCCGTCAGCGTGCCGTGCAGGCATTCCGTCATCCGGCGCAGCCGTTGCATCAGCGAAAGCCCGTCGAGATCGCGCAACGCGAGGGCGAGGAAGCGCCTCGGGCTGAACTGCGGGTCGATCCGGGCAAGTTCCGAGGCGACGAAGCGAAAGCGTTTCGCGTTGAACATTTCCTTGAGGGCCGGGTTCCCCGTTTCCGTTTCAGCGGCAGACATGCGGGCACTGTTCCAGCAAACCGCATCCGGGCAAGCATGGCGTTTTCAGGTCGGTCATTTGGTCATTTGTGCGAGTCTGTGCTGATGTGCAGTGCTGCCGCCGTGTTCCGCGCTGAAACGGGTTTGTCCCCGAGCCCGACATCGGGCACGCATCATGCCTGTGCCAGCCAAATCACCTATCGCCCGTAAATCGTCCGACGCCGAATCGCTTTCCCGACAAGCTTACGCTTACCTGAGCAAAAAACTCCTCACCGACTACGCTCCCGGCGACATCCTCAACCGCCGCCAGGTTGCCGCCGAACTCGGCATGAGCGTCGCTCCCGTACTCGAAGCCATGGTGCAACTCGAGGCAGACGGACTCCTCGAAACGCTTCCTCGCCAGGGCACGCGCGTGCGTGCCGTGCATATCGAGGACCTGCGAGGGCAACTCATCCTGCGCGAAGCCATCGAATGCCAGGCCGCCCGCCTCTATTGCGGAGCGCCGGTCATCGCAGCCCGTGAAAGGCTGCAAAAACTCGCCGCCCGCATCGACCGGCTTTCCGGAGCCACGCTCGCCGTCTGGCAAGCCGAGACCGCCTTTCATCACGCGCTCGTGCAACTCGCCGGTTGCGCTCCGCTCATCGAGGCCTTCGATCGCGTGATGCGGCACAAGCTCTTCATCGCCCTTCGTTTTTTTCTCGAAGCTCACCCCGCCGCCGCACCCGGCGGCAATCACCGGAAACTTGTCGCCTCTCTCGCGCGCAACGACCCGGCCGCCGCCGAAGCGGCTCTGCGCGCCCACCTCCACGCCGCCAAGCCCGCCGGCCTGCTGCCGTCACGCTGACCGGGCTGGCCGGTTCCCGGCGGGTTCAATCAAGAGTTCCCTGCCGGCCATCATGAACCTTGTGGCGTCCATAACCATCATCGACAATGCACCAATATTCTGTCCCATCTGATATATCACAAAAATGAAAAATCCGCCGCCTTCCATCATCGTCCTCGACGGCCATACGCTGAATCCCGATGACAATCCCTGGACCGAAATCGGGCAATTCGGCCCGCTCCGCATCTTCCCGCGCACGCCGCCCGGCGAGATACTCGCCCGCTCCGCCGATGCCGACATCCTGCTCACCAACAAGACGCCGCTCGGCGCCGCCACGCTTGAGGCATTGCCCTCGCTCCGCTTCATTTCCGTCCTGGCCACGGGACACAATATCGTGGACTCCGCCGCTGCCGCCGCGCGCGGCATTCCGGTTTCCAACGTGCCCGCCTACGGCACCGCCGCCGTTGCCCAGCACACCCTCGCCCTGATCCTCGAACTCTGCCACCGCGTCGGCGAACACGCCGCTTCCGTGCGCGCCGGCGACTGGGCGGCCTGTCCCGATTTCTGTTACTGGCGGCAGTCCCCGGTCGAACTCGACGGGCTCACGCTTGGCCTCATCGGTCGCGGTCGCATCGGACAACGCGTGGCGGAAATCGCCCGCGCCCTCGGGCTTGTCGTCCGCTTTGCCAGTTGCGCTCATCCCGCTGCCGCCGCCGCCGGCGAAGGACTCACGCCGCTCGACGAACTCCTCGCGACTTCCGATATCATCTCGCTCCACTGCGCACTCACGCCGGCCAACACCCGTTTTATCAATCACGAAACGCTCGCCCGCATGAAACCCGGCGCCTTCCTCGTCAACACCGCGCGCGGTGGACTCATCGACGAGCAAGCCCTGCATGACGCTCTCTGCTCCGGCCACCTCGGCGGGGCTGCGCTGGACGTTCTCACCACGGAGCCACCGCCTGCCGGGCACCCGCTTTTTGCCGCGCCCCGCTGCATCATCACGCCTCACATGGCCTGGGCCGGTCTCGCCGCCCGCCGCCGCC
>JAISAX010000936.1 GCA_031266495.1 Opitutaceae bacterium | reverse complement strand
CCCCCGCCCGCCCCCCGCCCGCCCGGCGCCCCCGCCCCCCCCCCCCCCCCCCCGGTATTTGACTTCGGCGATGATGATGTGTCCGGGCAACCGGAGGACGGCATCAATGCGTCCGTTATCGGTCATGATTTCGCCCTCGATGTCGAAGCCGAGCAGGCGCAGCCAGACGAGCAGCAGCGAGTGGTAATACGCTTCCTTGCCGATGTGCAACGGATAGGGGACGAGCGCCAGCATTGTCCGCAGGCTTTGTTCGAGCGCGGAGGCGTCGCCGGCCAGAAGCTGGCGTTCCATGTCGCGTTTGAGGATGCCGGCGCGGTCCACCGGATACGCGCTGTAGGCGTTGAGCAGATGGCGCAGGAAGGAGTCGTTGACCTCGCCGTTGGGCGTGCAAAGGGTAAACGTCTCCCGGTCGAAGTCGCGGACGATTTTCTTGATGGTCAGGTATCCGGTCTGGAACAACAAAGGCACCTCGCCCATCGTGTCGGGGTTGTAGCTGCTCATGTCGAGTTCTTCGGTCTCGAAGGGTTTGAGCACCACGGCGGCGCGTTCCCGCTTTTTGAGGGTGTTGATCAAAAACGTCGGTGTGCCCGTCGTGAACCAGTAGTTGGCAAATCGTTGTTCTCCGAAGAAACGCAGGGTGGAAAAAGGGTTGTAAACGAAGTTTTCGCCGTCCCACGAATAGCCGTCGTACCAGTGGCGGGCGCGTTCCAGAAGCTGGTCCGTGGTGACGCCCAGCTTGTGCGCGAGTCCTGCGATATGTCCGGCAAAGCAGGCTTCCAGTTCCTGTTGCGTGTAGCCGCAGATGGTCGAGAAATCCGGGTGCAGCGTGATGTCATACAGATTGTTGAGTCCCGAGAAAACGGATACGCCTGCGAATTTCGTCACGCCCGTCAGGAAAACGAAGCGGAGGTGCTCGTCGCTGCCCTTGAGGACGCCGTAGAAGGCGTTGAGAAACTGGCGGATGGTTTCGGCGTTTTCCGTTTTGTCGAGCACGTCGAGGATGGGCTTGTCGTATTCGTCAACCATGACGACGGCCTGCGCGCCGGTTTTGCGGTGGAGGGCGAGGATGAGTTCGGCGAAATTGTCGCGCGAGTATTCGGTGGCGAGCGTGATGCCGTGGTCGTCGGCGATGCGGCGGAAAAGGTTGCGCGTGCTCGATTCCATTTCCCGCGGGGTGGCGTGGCCGAGCACCGTCCAGTCGATGCGGATGACGGGATGTTTTTGTTCCCAGTCGCGCTGCCCGTGAATCGCCAGCCCCTCGAAGAGCGTTTTGCTGCCCTTGAAAACTTCCTCGATGGTGCTCAGCAGGAGGGATTTTCCGAAGCGGCGCGGCCTCGACAGGAAAAAAACGGTTCCGCTTTCGATGAGGCGCTGGATGGCGGCGGTCTTGTCAACATAAAGGAAATTCTCCTCGCGCAGTTTGACGAACGACTGGATTCCGATCGGCAATTTGGGCAAGGTGGACGAAGCAAATGTAACGGGCGAGGTGGTCATGACGGTTATGGCGGCGGTGACTTTCCCTGTTTTCCCGTTGTGGAGCAAGCCCGCAACCCGCGACTGAATCACAAGCGAGGTAACAATGGCCTCCCTGTCGTAGCCTCCTCTGCAGCCACTCCGCCGGAGGCCGGCAAGAGGCCGGCGGTCCCGGGCGCTTCCGAGCCGAACTCTCCTCCCTCCTCCCCCCTCCCCCCCCGGACAGCCGCGCACACCTGGCTTTTTTTTATTTTGCCTGGCACACGATCATCATTGATTTTCCGATACGCGGCGCCGGCGGTGTTCGCGCGGACTCGCGCCGAAGTTTTTTTTGAAACGCAACGAAAGATAAAACGCATTGGAAAAACCCGTCTGCGTCGCGATCTCCGCCAGGCTCAACGACGTGTGCTCCAGCAACTCCCGCACACGAAGAAGACGCCGGTTTTCCAGAAAAGCCAGGGGCGGCATCCCCACCTGCTTCCGGAACAACTCCGCAAACCGCGACCGCGAAAGCCCGCACCGCACCGCCAATCCCTCAAGCGTGAACCCCTCGCCCGACACGTTGCCCAGCATGTCAACCGCCTTGCGAATGCGCTCATCAAGACGGCCTTCCTCATGACGCGGATTGACCGCATCGCAAAACAACAACGCGCGCTCAAGCGCATTCACCGCCAGTTGCTCGCGTCCCCGCCCCGTCGCATGTCCCTCGGCGTCCATCAACAAAAGCTCCTTCCGCACGCGCCCGAAAACAGAAGCGGCAAGACGCAAATGCATGATTCCCGTCGCCACCTCCGGCCAGCGCAACCAGCCCAACACATCGGGACGCGGCAAGAAATGAACCCAGATGTTTTTCCAATAACCGTAACGTTCATCCAGTTCGTAGTCATGCACAGTGCCGGGACGAACCAGGACGACATCGTGGCGGGTCGCGATAAATTCTCCCTCGTAAAAACGAAAACGCGCCCGTCCCCCCTCCGTCAGGACGAGCAACCAGTCGCGCGTCCCCTGCGGGCGCCACGCGAAACACCGGCTGCGGGATTCCTGTTGCCCGCTGACAAGGAGCCGGGTCGGGGGGACGATGGAGAGCACATCCGGTTTGGTCATCGGACGATCTTGTATGTTTTCCGGCCTTGAAACCATTCCCAAAACCGGCGCCCCGTGGCAGGCTCGCCGCGCAACCCGCACCGCACCACACCGCACAGCACAACCCGCACAACACCGCACCGCACATGCCCATCAACTTTGATCAAACCCGTTGGGAAAAAATCCGCTCCACCCACCGCCAATGGTGGGACGGTCAACTGGAGCGACCCCTCATCCCGCTCACGCTCGGCGGCGGCGACCCCGGACGCCCCGAGCCGGAAACCCCGCTGTTAAGCCAGTCCACCTGCCACGACCTGGGCATCCCCGCCGAACGTCTCATCGACCGGATCGACTACGAACTCTCCCGCCAGACCTGGCTCGGCGACGCCTTCCCGTATTTCAACATGCATTGCTTCGGCCCCGGCGTGCTCGCCGCGATTCTCGGGGCCACGCTGGACAACAGCACAGGCCGCGTCTGGTTCCACCCGCCCGCGCCCGAAACCCCCATCCAGGAAATCCACTTCCGTTTCGATCCCGACAACATCTGGTTTCGCCGCCTGTGCGAGATTTACGGCGCCGGTATGCAACGCTGGCAGGGGCAAGTCCTCATGGGGATGACCGACCTCGGCGGCGGTCTGGACGTGCTGTCCACATTCCGCCCCGGCGAGGCCCTGCTGCTCGATCTTTATGACCACCCCGATGAAGTGAAGCGGCTGGTCGGCGAGGAGCACGAGGCGTGGCACCAATGTTACAACGCGCTCAATTCCGTGCTCCGGTCCGCGAATCCCGGATACAGCGACTGGGCGGGCATTTTTTCGGACAAGCCCGGTTACGTGCTCCAGAGCGATTTTTCCTACATGACAAGCCACGAGATGTTCGAGGAATTTGCCCTGCCTGAACTGGCCGCCTCCTGCCGGCGCCTGGAGAGGAGCATGTATCACCTGGACGGCGTGGGACAACTCCAGAACCTCGATTCCATCCTGACGATCCCCGAACTTGGAGCCGTGCAATGGGTGCCCGGGGATGGCAAGCCGGACCATCGGCACTGGCCTCAGGTCCATCAAAAAATCGCCGCCGCCGGGAAGCGGTTTCAGCTCTTCGGCGGACCGGCGGCGGAAGGGCTGGATATTCTCGACTGCGTATCCCGGCAGATCGGAACGGCCAAAGGAATCCACCTGCGCTGCGGCTTGCAGTTCGTGAGCGGAGACGAACTGAAAACGCTTCGCGAAAGGATGTCCGCGTACGGAGTCGGGTAACCGCACGTACGGTGGTGTGGGAGCCTTACCGGGCGCAATCCCGGTAAGGTCACCCGATCCGATGAGATGAACTTGTCCGGTTTTTGAGATGCACTCCTCCGGACGGGTACGTCTCTTTTAGTATGGCCAGCCAGCCGGACTTCGTATCTGGCTGACTGCTTCGTTCTTCGCATCCCGCATTCGCCGGATCCTCCTTTTTCACCATCTTCACACCGCCATGCTCAAAAACGGCCTCCTCCGCGCTTGGGAAACTCCCGAGCTAACCTCCCTCAACAAACTCGCGCCCCGCGCCACGTTTCATGCCTGCGCCACGGCCAGACAAGCCCTCGCGCTCCTCGAACCCGGGAATGCCGCCGCGCCCAGGCACCTCCGCCGCCTCACGCTCGACGGCGAATGGCAGCTCCGCATCGAGCCCACCCCCGCCGACGCCCAACGCTTCATCGACGCCCACACCTCCCGCGCTACCCGCACCTCCCGCACCTCCCGCGCCACCGATGCCGCCGGCTGGACCTCCGTCACCGTCCCCGGCAGCCTCGAAGTCCAGGGCCACGGCAAACCCCACTACACCAACGTCCAGATGCCCTTCCGCGACGAACCCCCGCGCGTCCCCGAAAAAAACCCCGCCGCCATCTTCCGCAAAACCTTCAAGACCCCCGCCGCCTGGAGCGACCAGCGCGTTGTCGCCCACTTCGGCGGGGCCGACAGCGTGCTCGCCGTCTGGCTCAACGGCGCCGCCATCGGCCTCAGCAAGGACTCCCGCCTCCCCGCCGAGTTTGACATCACCCCCGCCCTCCGCCCCGCCGGGCAGGACAACGAACTCCTCGCCACCGTCATCAAATGGTCCGACGCCTCCTTCATCGAAGACCAGGACATGTGGTGGCTCTCCGGCCTGCACCGCGAAGTGTTCCTCTACGCCACGCCCCGCATCCACCTCGCCGACATCCACGCCATCCCCGCGCTCCACGAAGGCAACCGCGCCGCCACCCTCCGGCTCGACGCCCGCCTCGCCTGGCCCGACGACGACGACCTCCGGGACGACGCCACCGTCACCCTCCGGCTCCTCGATCCCGCCGGCAAACCCGTATTCAAAAAACCCTTGCAACAGACCATGGTCTTTGCCCGCGGCGGCCTGAATCCCGTCCGGCACATCGCCCGTTTCGAGGAAAAAATCCCGTCCGCGCGCCTGCGCCCCTGGTCGCACGAAGACCCCGCGCTCTACACCGCCCTCATCAGCGTCCGGACCCCGCGCGGCGAGGAGCACGCCGCCATCCGCATCGGCTTCCGCCGCGTGGAAATCGTTGGCCGCGACCTCCTCGTCAACGGCCGCCGCGTCCTCATCAAAGGCGCCAACCACCACGATCACCACCCCGATTTCGGCAAAGCCGTCCCCTACGAAACGCTGCTGCGCGACGTCACGCTGATGAAGCAATTCAACTTCAACGCCGTACGCACCTCGCACTACCCCAACGACCCCCGCTGGCTCGACCTCTGCGACCGCCACGGCCTCTACGTCATCGACGAAGCCAACATCGAAGCGCACGATTTCCACAACCAGCTCTGCCACGACCCCCGCTACGCCACCCCCTGGCTCGACCGCCCCATGCGCATGGTCATCCGCGACAAGAACCACCCCGCCATCATCGCCTGGTCCCTCGGCAACGAATCCGGCCACGGCCCCAACCACGACGCCGCCGCCGGCTGGATCCGCGCCTACGACCCCACCCGCCTCCTCCACTACGAAGGCGGCATCTCCAACCAGTCGCGCTCCGGCTACGAACACGGCTCCGCCGTCACCGACCTCATTTGCCCCATGTACGCCAGCATCGCCGAAATCGCGGCCTGGAGCGACCTCGTCACGCAACACTACCGGCCCGAAAAACACTTCGCCCCCTGGTTCGACAAGGCCGCCACCATCGCCGCGCTCGAAAAACAGCGCGCCACCTTCCGCAAGGACAGCCGCCCCGGCGTCGTCCCCCGCGCCCCCCTCCACCCCCTCCAGCGCCCCCTCATCCTCTGCGAATACTCGCACGCCATGGGCAACTCCAACGGCTCCCTCTCCGACTACTTCCACCTCTTCCGCACCAAACCCGGCGTCCAGGGCGGCTTCATCTGGGAGTGGCTCGACCACGGTATCCGACAAAAAACTACCGACGGACGCGGCTGGTTCGCCTACGGAGGCGACTTTGGCGACACCCCCAACGACGCCAACTTCGTGTGCGACGGCCTCGTCTCCGCCGACCGCCACCCGCACCCCGCCATGTGGGAGCACAAGCACCTCGCGCAACCCGTCGCCATCGAACTCGCCGCGTTCAACGCCAAAACCGGCGCCACGCGCATCCGCATCCGCAACGACCAGGATTTCACGACCCTCGGCTGGCTGCGCGGCTCCTGGGAACTCCTCCTCGACGGAAAACTCGCCAAACAAGCCCCCCTCCCCCCCCTCGACCTCGCCCCCGGCGAGTCGAAAGAAATCCCGCTCGCCCTCGGCAAACTCCCCGCCGGCGTCGAAGCGCACATCAACATCTGGTTCGTCACCCGCAAGGACACGCTCCATGCCCGGCGCGGCCACGAAATCGCCTGGCAACAACTCGCCCTGACCGGGATCAGCGCCGCCGCCGATGCACCTCCACCTCCTCCCGCAGGGGCTTCGCTTGCGAAGTCCGCATCCGCATCCGTATCCGCCTCCGCGGCCGTGCTCGCCGAAGAAACGACCGACGGCCTGCGCCTCACCGCCGGCGACACCACCGCGCGCTTTGACCGCGCCACGGGCACGCTTGCCTCGCTGCGCATCCGCGGCGTTGAAGTCCTTGCCCGCGCCCCGCTCGTCGAGATCAACCGGGCCGCGACCGACAACGACGGCCTCAAACTCTGGACCGGCCAGGACAACAAGGCGCTTGGCCGCTGGCGCAAAC
>JAISAX010000919.1 GCA_031266495.1 Opitutaceae bacterium | reverse complement strand
CGTCGATGTCCATCGAAGCGTAGTGGCGCGAGCCTTTGTCGCCGGGGCCAACGGCCACGAGGCCGGCGAAACACCAATCGACCATGTTTTTGGAGAAATGCAGCACCATGCGCTGGCGCTCGTTGTTCGGCAGGTCGAAACGATCCGGGGCGAGCGTCTCCACACGCGACATCGAGTCGGTCGCCTGCGTGCCGAGGAGCCAGTAGCGTTTGGTTTTTTTATCATATAATACGTGGAAGCGCATTTGCCCGCCGGGGAAGGGCAGGAAGAGCATGGTCTGCCCCGAGGGGACGGTCACCAGCGAGGTCGTCATCGTGCCGTCCTTGTTTTCGACCACCTTGGCCAGCGCCGCGTAGCCGGTGCCGCCGGTGTGCGCGCGCATGAAGAGGTGAAAGGTGCGGCCCGACGGGTCATGCCAGTAGTGAGCCGGGTCGGTGATTTGCACCACGTTCGTTTCCAGCCAGCCCATCGGGTGCATGGGGCGCCGGGGGGCGAGCCAGTTGGTTTCGGGCCAGGCTTGTTTGAAAAAGGGGATGCCAAAGCCGGCGAGCCTCGGGTTGTTCTCTTTATAGCCGGGAATCAGGTCCTCGAAAAAAAGCTCGCTGGCAAAGGTCCAGCTTTCGCGTTTCGTGAGGTCGTCGGTTTCCTTTGCGCGCATGAGCACGGGGGCGAGCGCGCCGATGCCCCAGCCTTTTATTCCGCCGCGGCTGCGCTCCATCACCAGATATACATTGCCCTTGGCGTGCCAGACATTGGCCGCCGTCTGGTGCCACGATTGTCCGTTGGTGAGCGCGACTTGTTTCGACCATGTTTCGCCGTTGTCGTCCGAGCGCATGATTTGCAAGTTTCCGTCGTGTCCGAGATAATATAATGATTTTCCCGCGCGGAACAGGCGCCCGTGGGCAATGCCGGCGGTCGCGCGCAGCGTCCAGGTTTTGCCGCCGTCGTCGGAGGTGGAGATGCGCGCCCACGGGTTGCCGGCCTTGCGCCATGCGCCGCTGCGCTCGTTCGCGCCGACGAGGCGTCCGCCGGGCAGGCGGAGAATGCTTGGCGTGTAGAGGGGGATGGTCTGCGCGTCGGGGGATTTGTCGTATATGATGTGATTTTGGGCCAGCGGGCGGATGGGGCCGGCTGTCTGCGCGGCGAGCGGGAGCGAGGCGATGAGGGTGAACAGCGGGATGATGGTTTTCATATTTCGTCAAGAGGAGGAAGGGGATGGGACGTATGGGAGAAATAGGACGTATGGGAGAGATGGGAGATAAAGAGAAAGAGAGCGGATGCTTTCGCGTGGCATCTGTTTCATAAAATATCGCCCGGATCAGAAGCGGCCGGAGAGGCCGAGGTTGAGGTTGGGGCCGTTGTAGATGACGCGGTAGAGGCGGTCTTTTCTGCCGATGCAGTTAATATAAGGCTCGTCGGTGATGTTGTTCAGGGTGACGAAAACCTCAAGGAAGGGTTTTATGCGGTATGAGGCGTTGAGGTCGAGCTGGCCGCGGCCTTTGCGGTATTCGAGGTAGGCGGGGGTGTCCGAGTAGGTCAGCAGTTTGCTGTCCGTGTAATTATAGGCGATGCCGCACCAGAGGCCCCGGTAGTTGTAGCGGAGGCGGGCGTTGAAGGCGGTGGGGACGAAGTTGGGGACTTCCTTGGTGGTGCGGGGGAGGCCGGAGTCGTAGTTCGCCTCCATGTCCATGCGGGTGTAGTTGAGGTTTATGCGCAGGCCGTCGAAGGGGGCGGGCAGGAAGCGGAGTTGCTGCTCGTAGGAGAGTTCCAGGCCGTTGATGGCGGCGCGGCCGCCGTTGCGCATGGTGTTTTCGACGTAGCCGTGGAAGAAGGGGTCGTATTCGGGGTCGGCGGCGGTGATGATTTTCCCGCGGGAGGTGTAGATGAATCTGGAGATTTGTTTTCTGAAGACGCCGGCGGAGAGGAGGCCGACGGGTTTGAGATAATATTCGAGCGAGAGGTCGAAGTTGTTGCCGTATTCCGGCGCCAGGCCGGGGTTGCTGCGGGTGACGGTCTGGAGGCCTTCGTTGTAGGTCATGCGGGCGATGAACTGGCGGGGCGGGGGGCGGCCGATGCTGGTGGACCAACTGGCGCGGGCGACGAGGTTTTTGCGCAGGGTGTGGGTGAGGTGCAGGCTGGGGAAGAGGTCGCGGTGACCGGAGGGGCGGGTGTGTTGCATGGCGGGGCCGTAGGTTTTTGCGATGGAGCCGGCGGGGTCGAGGATGCGTTCGCTGGCGGGGGGCAGGGGTTCGTTGGTGCGTTCCCAGGCGCGGCCGTCGAGGCGGGAGTATTCCGCGCGCGCGCCGGCGAGCAGGCCGAGGGGGCCGAGGCGGGTGCGGGCCATGAGGTAGGCGGCGTGGATGTTTTCCCGCAGGTCGCGGGTGCCGTCGCGGTTGGCTTCGAGGTAATAATATTCGTCGTTCCACCAGTCGTCGGGGTGGTCGCGCAGGTCGTCGGCGGCCAGCCCGATGTTGAAGCGGGGGAGGGTCGTGATGGTGTCGCCGAGGCGGGGGTCGATTTTGACGCCGGAGGCGAGGAAGTGCGCCACGGTGTAATCGGGGTCGAGGCTGCCGGCGCCGGCGTCGTTGTAGTGGTAGCGGTAGCGCCAGCGGCGGGTGTCGGCGTGCTCGGCGAGGCGGATCTGCTGCCAGGCGAGGCCGGCGCCGAATTGCACGGG
>JAISAX010000873.1 GCA_031266495.1 Opitutaceae bacterium | reverse complement strand
TTGTCCTTTCCCCTCCCCCTCCCCCCCCCTTCGCGCACATGCCATTTTCACATTCCGGTCCATCCGTCCCGTCCATGAACCTTTTCCGGGTTTCCCGCATCCCCTGTGCGTCGCTCCTGCTCGCCGCTTGCGCCTTCATCGGTGCAAGCGGCGGGGTTCTCCGCGCCTCGCAACTTATCGCCAACCTCAACGCCGGCAAAAGCCAGACGGTCGTCCTCTACGGCACGAGCCTCACTGCGGGCGGCGCATGGGCGCGGCCTGCCTCGACCGTGGGAATCGGCTATTGGCTCACCGGACTCTATGGCGACAAAGCCACCATCATTAACAACGCGGACTTCGGCCGGGATTCCAGTTGGGGCGTCGCCAACCTCAAAACCAGGGTAACCGATCTCAAACCGGATACCGTGATCATCGAGTTTTCGGTCAACGACGCCGTCATTGACCGCAACATCAGCACCATCCAAAGCAAAGCCAACCTCAACGCGATGATCGACGGCATCCTCGCTGCCAATCCGGACGCCGAAATCATTCTCCAGACCATGAGTCCGGTCTTTGACGTTGAGTGGACCAATGTCGGCAACGTAACCCAAAACTACTACCAGCGCAGTCTCAGGCATGATCCCGACACCTACTATCAGGTTTACCGGGATGTCGCTGCCGAACGCGGGCTGCTTCTGGTCGATCACTACACAAACTGGCTCGACCGCATGGCCAAGGAAACGCTTCTCGGCGATTCTTACGCAGGCTGGTTCGACGCAAACGGATCTCCGACCACCTCGGTGGTTGCCAGCACGCCAAACTACTACGACGGCCTGCATCCGCAAAACCCGCTCTCTCTCGCGGTCACCCTTCCCTTCCTTCAAGATCAACTCCTCCACGGCACGCCCGTTCCTGAACCGGCGGCGGCTGCCGCCGTGCTTGGTCTGACCGTGGCCGGATTGATTCTTTACCGACACCGCCGACCTGTCCGGGAGAACCGAAGAGCGGCATGATGTCGCGGACGCGGCGGTTGATCGCTTCCTGCAAACCACCAAGCATCCCGGAAACCTCCCTGAACGCTGATGGAGGGTTACCGGTGGTGCAGGGCGGTCTGCGGGGCGGGGGCGACGATGTTGTAGGAGCGGAT
This sequence comes from Opitutaceae bacterium, assembly GCA_031266495.1. Next base: position 5,583 of record JAISAX010000873.1, on the reverse strand, counting down.
GGCGTGGCGCCACCAGTCGGCGAGGCCGGAGGTGTGCGCGGACCAGAGGTCGCGGTGGAGCAGGATCATCGATTCGGCATCCATGAGGAGCGAGAGCTTGTCGCGCTGGTCGAGGGCCGCGGGGCCTTCGCGCAGGAGGCGCTGGCGGAGGAGGGCGAAGCGCTCCTCGCTGGCCGGAGGCATGGTGTCTTTTTCGCGCAGGAGGGCGACGTGGACGGCGTTCACGTACGGGTCGAGCACGGCCTGCATGAGGCCGTAATCGGCGGCGAGTTCGGGCAGGGGCGCATGGCGGGGCGCGTCGGGCGGGGGCGGGGCGAGCGCGCGGGCGAGGTCGGCAAGTTCGGGGGACGGGGCGGTCTCGTTGGGCGTGCAGAAGAGGCCCCGGCGGCGCAGGCGCTGGCCGGGCGAACGCTGGCCGGTGAGCAGCGAGACCGGCACCACCAGCAGGATGCCGGCGAAGATCGGCGACATCCAGATGGCCAGCCAGGGGTTGATCCGGAGCGCGGCGGCGAGCCAGACGCCGCCGAGGAGCGTCTGGCCGAGGTGGGTGAGGATGGTCTCGCGCCAGTCGGGTTCGCCGTCCTGGCCGCGACGTTGCGTGACCCAGGCGACGCCGCGGCCGGCCAGTGTCATGAAAATGAACCTGGTGTGGAACAGCATCATCACCGGCGCCATCAGCGTGAAGAGCACGGTTTCCAGGATGACGCTGGCGAGCGCGCGTCTCCAGCCGCCGAAGAGCGCGGCGGAGCCGGGGCGGCGGCGGAGGTCGAGCAGCGCGAGGAGTTTGGGCAGGAAGAGCAGGCCGAGGGTGAGGCCGAAGAGAAGGAGCGCCTGTTGCGCGAAAGTGAGCGTGAGGTAGCGGGCAAAGCTGTCCACCGGCAACGGGGTAAGGCCGGTGGCGACGTTGCGCCAGGAGATGACGGTGGTGAGCGCGAGAAAGGCGAACCAGAGCGGCGATCCGAGGTAGGCCATGATGCCGAGCGCGAGGTGGGCGCGGTGGGCGGCGCGCAGGCCGCGCGCGGAGAGGAGCCAGGCGTGCTGGAGGTTGCCTTGCAGCCAGCGGCGGTCGCGCCTGGCGAAATCGATGAGGTTGCCGGGGCATTCCTCGTAGCTGCCCGGAAGATCGGTCGCGAGCCACACTTCCCGGCCGCCGCGGCGCATGAGGGCGGCCTCGACGTAGTCGTGGCTGAGGATGCGCCCGCCGAAGGGTTCGCGGCCGGGGAGTTCGGGCAACGAGCAGTGTTCGATGAAGGGGGCCAGGCGGATGATGGCGTTGTGGCCCCAGTAGTTGGCCTCGCCGAGTTGCCAGAAGTTGAGGCCGGCGGAGAAAATGGGGCCGTAGAGGCGGCTGGCGAATTGCTGGAGGCGGGCGAAGAGCGTCTCGCCGTTCACCAGCTCGGGGACGGTCTGGATGATGCCGACGGCGGGGTTTTTTTCCATCATGCGGGCGAGCTTCGTGATGGCTTCGCCGGTCATGATGCTGTCGGCGTCGAGCACGACCATGTAACGGTAGTGCCGCCCCCAGCGGCGGCAGAAGTCGGCGATGTTGCCGGCTTTCTTGTTGGTGTTGACGCGGCGTTTGCGATAAAAAATGCGGCCTTCGGCGTTGAGCTGGCGGGTGAGGGCGATCCAGCCGGTTTGTTCCTCGATCCAGCGGTTGGGGTCGCTGGAGTCGCTGAGGATAAAAAAGTCGAAGGCGTCGAGCTGGCCGGTTTTTTGAAGGGATTCGTAGATGACGCGCAGGCCTTCGAGGATGCGGCCGGGCTCTTCGTTACAGACGGGCATGACGATGGCGACGGAGGCATCGATCGGCGCGAGATCGTCTTCGGCGGAGAGGCTGCGGATGATGCGGCAGGGATCGCCGCCAGGCTGGCCGCGCCGCCGACGGCGTATCAGGTAGCCGATGACGGCCTGCACCGCGCCGAAGGCGATGAGGCCGAAGAGCACGGTGAAGAGGACGAGGTGGATCATCTTCCACGTATCCACGCCGCTGCGCCAGTGGAGATCGGCCATGAGAAGCACGGCGGGGCCGAGCAGGAGCAGGGTGAGCGTGGCGATGAGGGTGCGGCGCCGGGTGACGCGGCCGGCGTCGAGCGTGGAGGGGTCGAAGCACGCGCCGGGGATGGCAGACGGAGAGGGGGGGGGGGCGGATGCGCCGGGGATGGCGGATGGGGTGGGGGGGCGGAGAGGACGTTGTGCGGCCATGGATCGGTTTCGGCGTTTCAATGTTTCACTGATGTTACTGAACTGATGTTACGCGAAAGACAACGCAGGGGCGCACTTCACGTGTGCCCGAGGGGAGGCTCCGGGCTGAAATCCGGGCTGAAATCGCCGTTGCCACATCGCCCTCCGGGCGGTGGTCTGGAAGGGAACGCATGAAAATCGACATTCCCGAAGGCGACTTCGCCGGCTACATCTTCGACCTCGACGGCACTCTCGTTAACTCGATGCCCGTCCACTACCTGGCGTGGGACGAAGCCTTGCGCGGGGTCGGCATGCCGGGCTCGCTCAACGAAGATCTTTTTTATTCCCTCAGCGGCGTCTCCACCGTGCAGGTCGCGGAAATCCTCGGCAAACACTACCGGCTCGACCTCGACCGCGAAACCGTGGCCTCCCGCAAGGAGGCTCTCTATCTCGACCGGCTCGACAAGCTCGAACATATCGCCCCGGTCGTCGATTTCGCCCGCCGCATCCCGAAGACCCGCCCGATGGCCATCGCCACCGGCGGCGGCCCCGAAATTGCCCTGCCCGCGCTCGACGCCGCCGGCCTGCGCGACCTGTTCCCGATCATCGTCACCCCGCTCGATGTCGCTCCCGGCCGGGGCAAGCCCGAGCCCGACATCTTTATCGAGGCCGCCCGCCGCATGGGCGTGCCGCCCGAAAAATGTCTCGTCTTCGAGGACGGCGAACCCGGCATCCGCGGCGCCCGCGCCGCCGGCATGCAGGTCGTCATCGTCCCCAGTCACACTTAAGAGAAAGGCTGAAAACCTGAAGGCCTGAAGGCTGAAAGCTTTCAAGCTTTCAGCCTTTCCCCTTTCAGCCTTCAGTCTTCAGCCTTCAGTCTTTCAGCCTTTTCCCGTCATGCTCCTCACCGGTCTCGTCAATCCCGCCATCCTCGGACAACCCGTTTACGAACCGGGCAAACCCATTGAGGACGTCGCCCGTGAACTCGGGCTCGATCCGGCCAGCATCCTCAAGCTCGCCTCCAACGAAAACGCCCTTGGCCCCTCGCCCCGCGGAGTCGCCGCCGCCACCGCCGCCCTCGGCCACGCCGCACTTTACCCCGATGGCGGCTGCGTGACCCTGCGCGCGAAACTCGCCGCCCGGTACGGACTCGACCCGTCGCAGTTTGTCATTGGCAACGGTTCCAATGAACTCCTCGAACTCCTCGGCCACGTGTTCCTGCGGCCCGGCGACGAAGTCGTCATGGGCAACCCCGCCTTCATCGTTTACAAGCTCGTGGCGCTCCTCTTCGGCGCGAAGCCCGTCGAGGTGCCGCTCGTCAACCACACCCACGATCTCCCCGCGCTCGCCGCCGCCATCACGCCGCGCACGAAACTCGTTTTCGTCGCCAGCCCCAACAACCCCACCGGCACCGCCAACCCCGCCGCCGACCTGCTCGCCTTTGCCCGCACCCTGCCGCCTCACGTCGTGCTCGTCCTCGACGAAGCCTACGCCGAATTCCTCGAAGGCGCTTACCGCGCCGACATCCGCCCGCTCATCGCCGAAGGCCGGCATGTCATCGGCCTGCGCACGTTTTCCAAAATCTACGGCCTCGCCGCCCTGCGCGTCGGGTACGGCTATTGCAGCCCGGAGCTGGCCGGCCTCCTCAACCGCGCCCGGCAGCCTTTCAACGTCAACGCCATCGGCCTGGCCGCCGCCGAGGCCGCCCTCGACGACCGCGACTTCGTCGAGCGCAGCCTCGCCACCAACCGCGCCGGCCTCGCGCAACTGGAAGCCGGCCTGCGCGATCTCGGGCGCGATCTCGGGTTCGGGTTCGACATCAAAACCGTGCCCAGCCACGCCAATTTCATCCTCGCCAGGACCGGCCACGGCGCCCGCGTGTTTGCCGAACTCCAGAAACACGGCGTCATCATCCGTCCCGTGGCCGGTTACGGCCTGCCCGACTGGATCCGCATCACCGTCGGCACCGGGCCGCAAAACGACCGCCTCCTCCGCGAACTCGCCACCGTCCTCCGCTCCTCCCCCCCCTCCCGCCTCCCGTGAGCCCGCTCCGCCCCGTCGAAATCCACCGCCTCCTGCGCCAAGTCCGGCGCGATGTCCCGCGCGCCGCGCTCGCCCGCCTGCTCGGCGTCACGACCAAAAGCCTCAACCGGTGGGAGACCGGCGAAGTCCCCTGCCCGCCCATGCTCGGCACCGCGCTCTCCGGCCTTCGCGACGCCCGCCCGGGGCAAAACGGCGCACCGGCGGCGTTCACGTTTATCGATCTGTTCGCCGGCATTGGCGGCATCCGCATCGGTTTCGAAGCCGCCGGCGGCCAATGCGTGTTCACCTCGGAGTGGAACGCGTATTCGCAAAAAACCTACCGCGCCAATTTCGGCGAAAACCACCCGATCACCGGCGACATCGTGCCCTACCCCGCCGCCGACGTGCCCGACCACGACGTGCTCCTCGCCGGTTTCCCCTGCCAGCCATTCTCCATCGCCGGCGTCAGCAAAAAACGCTCGCTCGGCCGCCCCGACGGCTTCGCCTGCGCCACGCAAGGCACGCTCTTTTTCGATGTCGCCCGCATCATCGCCCAAAAGCGCCCGCCCGCCTTCCTGCTCGAAAACGTCAAAAACCTCGCCAGTCACGACAAGGGCAACACCTTCCGCGTCATCCTCGCCACGCTCCGCGACGAACTCGGCTACGACATCCACTGGCGCGTGATCGACGGACAAGCCTGGGTGCCCCAGCACCGCGAACGCATCCTCATCGCCGGCTTCCGCGAAAAAACCGCCTTCACCTGGGACGCTCTCGAAAAGCCCCGCGTCAAACCCGCCCTGTCCGACATCCTCCATCCCGAAGATGGCAGCGAACCCGTCGAGGAACCGTACACGACCGGCGACCGCGCCGCCGTCGGCGACCGCTACACGCTCACCGACAAACTCTGGACCTACCTGCAAGCCTACGCCACAAAACACCGCGCCGCCGGCAACGGTTTCGGTTTCGGCCTCGTCACGCCCGGCGACGTCGCCCGCACGCTCTCGGCCCGCTACTACAAGGACGGCTCCGAAATCCTCCTCAGCCGCGGCCCCGGCAAAAACCCGCGCCGCCTCACCCCGCGCGAGTGCGCCCGCCTGATGGGTTTTCCGGATACGTTCCGCATCCCGGTCAGCGACACCCGCGCCTACGCGCAATTCGGCAACTCGGTCGTCGTCCCCGTCATGCGCGAAGCCGCCCGCCTCATGCTCCCGCACATCCGCGCCCTGAAGGCCACACACGCCCCCGCCGCCACCCAGCCCGAACTGGCCCTGGCCTGAATTCCTCAAAATCGTGCCCACGAAACACACGAAAAGACACGAAAAGGAAACCTGAAGCAGCGGATGGTCTTTTTTTCGTGTCTTTTCGTGTGTTTCGTGG
>JAISAX010000865.1 GCA_031266495.1 Opitutaceae bacterium | reverse complement strand
GCGGGGGGGGGGGGGCGCAGAACACTGCGTGCGTGCGGTCAGGGGAGGAAGGCTTCTTCGCGCTGCTCCTGCGTCATGGCGCGGGCGTCGGTGCGGGTGACGCTGCCGTCGGCTTTGAGCATGTTGCAACGTCCTTCGCCGTTGTTATAGGGTTTGCCCACGCCGGTAACGGCGTCGCCTTGCGCGGCGAACCGGTCGCCCCAGAAATTCCATGTGCCGTTTTGGGATACGACTCCCGGCGAGGATTCGGTTGCCGCGGACGCTACAAGCACCTTGCGGCTGGGGTTCTCGAGTTGGTGAAGGTTTGTCGAACAGGGGCCGGGAAAGGGAGCGGTTGCCGCAGGAAGCAGAAAAAACTGGTCGTTGCCGCCAAAGGTTCCCCAACTGTGAGGTGTGTCGCGGATGTTCGGGTCAAAGAATATGGAGTTTTGCCAAATCGGATCCCTGGCTTCGACGTCGGGTTTCCCTTCCACGTGACGAAACAGTTGAAGTCCCCAGGAGGGACCGGAGCTTTTGTCCGCTTTGCAAAGGGAGGGCAGGCGGTCTTTGTAGTCGACGGCGTAGAGCTGGATGTAAACGCCAATCTGGCGAAGGTTACTCAGACTTTTCGCGTTTCGCGCGGAGCCGCGGACTTTGCCGGCTGCGGGGATGATGATCGCGGCAAGGATGCCGATGATGGCGATGACGGTCAGCAGCTCGACCAGGGTGAAGCCGCGGTGGGATTCATGACGGCGGGGATGGGACGAGTTTGAGGTTTTCATGATGATCAGACGGTGGAAAGAGCCGGAACCGGCTGAGGCCGGGAAAGGGAAACCGTGTTTTTTATCGCCTGCAGATAGGCCAGACCGTGGCGTTCGTCGGGTTCGAGATAGCTGCCCTCGGTCCATTCGTTCCAGGCGTTGAGGGTGATGATTTTCAGGGGGGCATCGGAGGCAAGGAGCCGCTCTCTTGTCTCGCGCAGCGCGCGCCCGAATCGCTCGGGTGTGTTCCCGGCCAGGATACTGCCAAACGGGTAACCACGATTCTGATACAAGTCGGACTGGACTGTGCGCGGACTGGAATCCCAGCCCACCGTGACGTTGGGGAAATAGGGGACGGGCAACGTCTGATCGGCGTGGCGCCAGTAATCGCAATAGCGTTCAAAGGCACGGTCGTAGCTAGCTTCCGGGAATTTCTCCATCTCGGCGTGGTGAATCCAGACGTAAGAGGTGACGCTATCGAAACCCGGTTGCGCGACCAGGCGGGCCGGATCAAGCGGGCGGGATTCTCCGGGCAGGATGGGGCTGTTCCAGACGATGGCATTGAGATGCACCCCCGGAAACCCGGCCTCGACGGCGCGTTCCCGGAAATAGTCGAGCGCGCGCCGGGCGCCCTTGATGCCTCCAAAACTTTCGAGCAGCTTGCCCGGTTCGTAGATCGAGAAATAGGGACAGCCGCCCACATGCCAGTAAGAGGGATGGCTGAAATAGCGTCCGATGCAGTGATCGATGATCCGCGTCCATGTCTGCCACGTGACACGGCCAGGGTACAGGAGCGCGGGAAAGGAACCGGAGAGAGGCGGGATTTTTGCGGGATGCAAGTCGATCCAGTCGTGGTTGGCCCACATGAGGGCAAACTTGAGGCGGTGATTGTTTTTGGCCCGGAGAAACCCCTCGTCGAGGGCGCGCTGAAGAAAGGCGCCATCGTCATACCAATACCAGTCAAAGATGAAGGCATCCAGACCGTGATCGGCGGCGGCGGCGATTTTTTGCGCCATGACGGCAGGATCGGCCTCGTCCTGATAACCCCACTGCGGCACGCGAGGCTGGTAGTGGCCGGCAAAGCGCGGCTCGGCGCGCTTGAGCAGTTCCCACTCGGTCCAGCCCGGACCGTGCAAAGCCTTGTTGCGAGCGTCGAGGTGGTAATTGGGAAAGTAATACGCAGCCAGTTCGGCTCTGTTCATCGGGAGGCAGCGGGGGGGGGGGGGAGCGGGCGGGAGGGAAACTGGACTTAGCGGTTGCGGCGGAAATAACGTCCGGTCGCAACCATGACAACGAGTGCAATCAGGCTGGTGACGAGCGCGGCCGTTGCGGGTTCGGGGATGGCGATGGCGTCCAGGCGGACGTCATTCAAGGCGGACGTGTCGAGCGTGCCGCTGTAAAGGCGAAAGTCATCCATGACCGCCTGGAACGGGGTTTGCCCGCTGCCCTGGTTATAGCCGCCCAGCGTCAGGACGTTGGTTGTCGAACCAAGGGCAATGGAGGTCAACGTGGAGGCGTAAGATCCGACAAGGCTGACGGACGTATTCAGTCCCCCGACATAGAATTTTATCCGTTCTGATTCGGTGGCAGTTCCGTCGAAAGTGATGGCGACGAAGGTCCACGTGTTGGCGAGACCGTAGGTGTTTGCCGGAGTATCGCGTGTTGAACTACCGGTGACAACCGTGCGGCCAACGCCATTATTTTCAAATCGACTCTCGACATAAGCGGTACCGTCCGAAGTGGCGGCGTTGTGCAGGGTGACCGCTCTTGCGCCGTTGCCTGCAATCACGTTTTCGGGCGTTTTGAACCACCAGGTGATGGTGAAGGAAGTCAGGTCGCCAATCGTCTCGCCCGCACCGGTGCCGGTCCAGCGCACCTGGCCGCCGCGATTGCCAAAACCTCCCATGCCGGCCGCGCCGGTGTTGTCGAACGCGTAGTCGCCGGCCTTGCCGCTGACGCCGGTGGCGGTTTGCAGCGCGGCAGGCACCTGGGCGGAGGTGCCGTTCCAGTTGGTGATCGATGCATCGCGTCCGTTGCCGGAGCTGTCGGTCGCGGTGGTGGTGGCGGTGTTGGCGTCGTTGAACGCGTAATGGATGAGCAGGCTCTGGGCGGACAGGGCTCCGGAGCAGGCAACCAAGAGAGAGAGCAGGGAGGACAGGAGGATTGTTTTCATGCGAATGTATGGATTCGCGCAAACAATAGCAGGCCTCCCGTCCGATAGCCTTCATTGGATGGACAATCTCTAGCACAATCCGGACACGCGAGACCGAATGCCGGGACAGGTTTCCCTTGTCTGGAGTCGCCTCCAGGCCATGCTGGCCGCCATGAAAAAGCCCCGCCATCAGGTATGGGACGACATACCGGGAAAGACCACGGTTGCCGTCATCAGGGTGGATGATCATCCGGATTACCCTCTTCATTCCCACCGTTTCAGGGAAATCGTATTCGTGACGGGCGGCTCCGGCGTCCATCATATCGGCAGCACGTCCTATCCGATTCGCCTGGGTGATGTATTTGTTATCAATGACAGGGAATGTCATGCTTACACCGGGACGAAAGGGCTGCGGATCATCAACGTGCTTTTTGACTGCAAAAAACTGGGGATGAACCGCTGGCCGGTACACCGGCTTCGAGGGTTCAGGGAGCTTTTTCATACGGGCTCGCGTCGGGGCTCGTCCCTGCTGCGCGCCCGCCTGCACGTGGAGATGATCCACTTCGGAAACTGGCTGGCGCTTGTCTCGGAAATGGAGCGCTGCCAAGCGGAAAAATTGCCGTGCTGGGAGTCTCTGGTGGAGTTGCATTTCCATCACCTGGTGCTGCTGATGTCGCGCGCCTGGGAGGGGTATTTGCGTTCCCATGACGAGGCCCGGGAGCGCATGGGGCGCGTGGTGGAGTATCTGGAAAAAAACTTCACATCGGAAATCGAATGGCCTGCGCTGGCGAGAGAAGCCGGCGTCTCGGAGCGCACCTTCCGCCGCCTTTTCATGCGGGCGACCAAGCGATCTCCGCTGGCGTACCTTATCCGGCGCAGGATCGAGCACGCCTGCGACCTGCTGCGCAACACCGAGCAACCCGTGACACAAATCGCCCACGCCTCCGGGTTTTCGGACAGCAATTATTTCGCCCGCGAGTTCCGGAAAATAAAAAACGAAAGCCCCACCGCCTATCGGCAACGCTGGGCAGGCTGACAAATGGAGCGCACCATTCTCCTGCCGTCCGGTGACAAAAGAAGTTTAGCAGTTTCAGCAACCCGAAAACCGCCGCCCCTCTGCCTGTCATAGATATGAACACACAACTCCCTCGCGGACGGGGAGAGTTGTGTGCAGGAGGGGAAGAGATCAGCTGCGGCGTCCGTGCCGGCCGCGATGCAGCGCCGCCCACGCCAGCAACGCCAGCCCGGCGAAGGCCGCCCAAGTGGACGCCTCGGGCACGGCGGCGGCTGCCACTGCCGTGAAGATGGCGAGGGTACCGTTGCTATCATCAAGGGTGAAGAGTGTGGTGATGTTGTCCGCCGTCACCAGCGTGTCATCCACGTAAAGCTCACCAATCTGGCCTCCCGAAATCAGCGACCACAGGTCGTCGAAATTGTCTGCCAGACTTGGCGCAAAGCTGAGCATATTGCCCGAGGCAACATGAAGGGTGCCGATGCTTATGCTGCTGTTGATGAATCCGGCAATGTTGCCGACATTGCCCGCCGCGCCCACATAAAGATTATTCAGCGTGACCTCGGCAACACTGAACAGGTTCCCGGTGGCTCCGGCACCCTGTCCGACGTAAACATCGGTGGCTGTCACAGAGGGAAATACCCAGATATGATTCTCCGGTAAGTCCCCTCCCCAGCCGGAGCTGACTCCGAAATGGTTATTCGTGTTGAGTTCGGGATTATCCTCACAGCCGATGAAGATGCTCTGCGCTCCTATACTGGTAGCGACGCCTTGCTGCACTGAGGGCACCACCCGGCTGCCACCGGAAATTCTCATCGGTCCTGACCAACTGGCGGATTCTCCAACTATGGTGGCCCAACCGCCGTTAGTGATGATAATGGTTCCGGAGTTGGTCCCGGAGGGGACGTCGCCTTCCCAGTTGGCAGGATTGAACCAGTTGAAATCCTGAGCAACGTGGGTCCACAAGGAATCGGCCCGGGCGGTGATGCCGGACAGGCTCGCGACAACGCTCGCGAACACTATCCGCAGCAACGAGCCGCCAATATTGGTGTGTAGTGTTTTTTTCGTGATGTTCATGGCATGAGTTTCCCGATACGGGAAAAGGAACAGGTATCCGGATTCCGGATTACAGATTGCGGATTGCGCAGGAGCAGAAGGCGTTTGGCACCCGATCGGGCGGCCCTGCCGGGATTGCGCCCGGGAGGGATCCCGCACCACCGTACGCGCGGTTTTCCGCATACGGCTTTTCCGTATACGGCGGTTGGAGTCCAGTCCGGTTTGTCGAGCAAGGTCTGTGATGGCATCAGGTATCCGTACTTCCTTACTTTCCGGTTGCACATGGCTTCGTGCATCGCCGGATTGGCCGCCATCCGCCATGCTCCCGCACTGCTGCTTGCCACTTTTACGCGGCTTTCAGGCAGTCCGGGTCTTCGTAGCACTCGTTGGCGTCCCCACGTATTATGCCACTTTTGCCAAGGGCACTTCCTTTCTGCCTTCTTATCCGGCTTTCTATCCGGTACACGGGGCGATGGTCTTCGGCGTGCCGGTGTCCGCGTATCGACTGATACGCGGACACATGCCCACTCATGAATCAAGCCGATTCGGGGGGGGGGATAACTCTCGATTCTACAACGACTTGCGTAACTTTTTTACCCATGATCATATTTGCAAATGTCGCATTTTTAGCGGTGCCTGTCATGGTTATGTAAAGCATGTTGTGAATGTTTTTCGAGAGAGGAGACTCGGTAATTCTGGAGGGAGCAGCGGGATGGCAACGAAATCAATGAAGTCGGCAAAACTGATAAGGAATTTTCCGAATGCAAGAATATTTTTCCGATTTCGTCCGGAGCGGGTGTAATCGGAAGTGATGGGAACGGAGTGAAGTCGCCCGGAGCGGCGGCGTCTCCGCCGCCGCTCCGGGAGGGCGTTCCCACCACTTTCAATTACACCCGTCCGGAGCAGTCGCAACACGGATACGATCTGCGGCCTCTCTACTCGATCGCTTCCAGTTCGGCTTGGGTCCAGGGGATCTTGCGGTCGGCGGTGGCGGTGCGGACTTCCTTCACCTTTTCCGGCGTGACCGGACCAGCGGTGTTGCCCCACTCCTGGCGGATGTAGGTCAGCACGTACGCGATGCGGTCGTCCTTCCAGTTGTAACCGCCGCCCGGTCCGAAGGCCGGCATGTTGCCGTTGTAGGTTTCACCATGCACCTTGAGCTCGCCGCCGAGTCCGTGCAACAGGATGCGGATCACACGCTCCTCGCTGCCTTGCACCCACTCTGAACCGGCCAGCGGTGGATAGTTGCCCACAAGTCCCTGGCCGGTCGCCTGGTGACAGGTCGCGCACGTCTGGTAGAGCTTTTGGCCTTGGGCTACCATCTGTTCGGGCGTGATCTGCGCGGAGCTCGCCACGCCGCCCGCGCCGGGAACGTATCGTTCGTCGTAAACAAGCGGGTCGAAGTCGCCCCGATAGAGCATCAGATAAATGGAGCCAACCACGAGCGCCGCACAGATGTACAGTACGAGCCAGACCGGTATGAGGGCCGGCTTTGCCGTCGGCTCCGGATTCTCGCGCAGATGAATTGAATCGGGTTCCCGGATACACTCGCCGGAGGGCGGGCGGGGGCTGACGGGCGGGGGGGACAGGGGGGGGGGGAGGCGGGTCGGGAAGGCGGGGGCATCATTTTGATTCCTCCTTCGGACTGGCTGCAGGCGCGGCCACAGGCGGCGCGGCAGGCGGCGTGGCGGGAGGCGCGGCGGGAGGCGCGACATAGACGCGGCGGGCTTCCTCGGGATAGGTGTACGGGGTGTCGTTCAGGCTCAGCAGATAATGGACGAGGTCCTCGGCGCGCCGGCTCGGGACGAGTTCGTGGCCGGGCTTGTCGATGCCGTATTTGCGTTTTTCCTCGGGCGTGAAGAGGCGGTCAATCGCCTTGGTCGAGGGTTTCCCGACAACGGGGCGGTAATCGAAGAGAAATGCGTACGGCGGCATGATCGAGCCGGGCGAGGTGAGCGTCGGTTCGTAAAGGTGTTTGTTGTGCCAGTCGATACCGCCCTGGCCGGCGTAGCGGGCGCCGACGTTGCGCAGGTCGGGGCCGGTGCGCATGGCGCCGAGGAAGACGCGTTGTTCCCTGATATAGTCGCGAGCCACGCTCTGGCGCTCGCCCCAGTTGCGCTCGATGTCCACACCGTAACCGGGGCGTCGGACTTGCTGGGTGTGGCAATAAACGCAGCCCATCTCCCGGTAAACTTCCTTGCCGCGGACGGCGGAACCGGGGAGTTGTTGCGGGTAGCTCTTGCCGTCGTCTTCGCTGACATAAGGCGTGAGTTTGCCGTAGCTGATCTGGTTGGTCAGCACGATGCCCGTCCAGGAAAAGGCGAGCGTGGCGAAGATGCCGAGAAAGAGGATCTGTGCGCGATTCATCGGGCAATCTCCTCCATTCCGGAGCCGCGGGTGAAGAGCGTGGGCGCGGTGGGACCATCCGGACGTTTGCGAAGGAGTATCCAGAAAAAATTTACCGCAAAGGCGATGTGCCCGATCGTGATGAGGATGCCCGCATAGGTACGGAATTCCAGATACGGGATCGTGATTTTTACGGTTTCGATAAACGCCACGGGGTCTTCTCCCTCCTGCATGCCGAGGACGCGGGCGAGTTTCGGGGCGTTCATCAGGATGCCTTGCAGGATGCCGCCCCAGGAGAGGCCGATGACGCAGACGAGGATGCCGACGGCGGTAGTCGAAAAATGGATACTGATCAGTTTCGCCGAGGGCCACTCCTTGAGAACGAGACGGGGGAGGATATAATAAACCGCCCCGAACATCACCATGGTGAAAAAGGCGTACATGCCCCAGTGCGCATGGGCGATGGTGAAGTGGGTGAAGTGCGTGATCCCGGCCCAGCTTCGCAGCGACATGGCCGAGCCCTGGAGAGAAACGAGGGTGTAGTTGACCGCGCCAAAAACAATGAACCGCAGTGTGGGGCTGCTCTTCAGCTTCCCGAAATCGCCGGCCATCGTCATGTGGTAATTGATACCGGTGGCGAGCACCGGCACGGTCATCATGAGCGAGGCGACGATGCCGCACGACTGCACCCACACCGGCACCGGACCGCCGGTCAGGTGTCGGACGCCCGCCCAGTTGCCGAAGAGCGCGAGGGACCAGAAGCCGAGGATCGCCAGGTAGTAGCTGTGGATGGGCTTCCCGAGGACTTTCGGGAGAAAATAATACACGGAGCCGAGGCCAATCGGCGTGAACCAGAGGCCAGGGACGTTGTGGGCGAACCACCCGTTGACGAGGTTTTGTACGGTGCCGCGCACCGGCACAAAAACGAGCATGATTTGCGCGACCGAATACAGCCACGGGAACCAGAAGAGCGCGGCGAGGATATACCATTGCGAGATATAGATGTGCCGCGACTTGCCGAAACGGAAGGTGATGACGGCCCAGGCTCCGATCAGCGCATAGGCGACAAAGAGCAGCGGCGTGACGCAGGGCGGCATCTCCAGCCACTCGATCGCGGTGGAATCGCCGCGCATGATGCCAATGACTCCGATGGTAACGCCGATGTTCCAGAATGCGCCGGCAATGAAGAGCAGGCCGGAGTGGCGGATCGTGGAGCGCGAGAGCCGCGCCATCAGCCAGAGCACCACGGCAATGGCGGCATTGGTCGCCCATCCGTAAATCACCGTATTGAGATGGACAGTACGGACGTGGCCAAAGGAAAGCCATTCGGTGTCACCAAGGAAATGCGGCTGGTGGAGCTTGATGGAAGCGATCAGCGCGTAGAGCGTGCCGACGAGGAGCCAGAGAATGGCCGAGCCGAGAAAAAATATCACGGGAGCACGGGCGGAGGCGTCGATCTCGCTCATTTCGATGCGCGCGTCGATGTCTTCAGCCTGCGTGGCGGGATCGAGGGTGGTGCTCTCGCTCATTTCGCATCCTCCTTGCCGTCGCCGCTGCCGCCGGCGGCGAGGTCGCGGGCGGTGAGGCGCATGGCTTCGTCGATCGGGATGCGGACGATGCGTTTTTCCTGGTCCACCCAGTCGTAGCTCGTGGCGGCGGCATGCTCCCTGGCCTGAAGTTCGGCGAGGGCGGCGGCGCGCTCCTCCGGTGTGCGCGTGCCGTTGTCGATCGCGATGGGCGCGGGCTTTTGCGGCAGGTAGGCGATGAAGAGGATCAGCGCGAAAATCGCGAACCCGCCGATCGCTGCGGCAAGCGTGATGAGGAAGGTGGAGGTTTTTGCAGGTTCGGCGGCAGGCGTGGCGTGAGTGGCGGTGCTCATGGGCGGAAGGTTTTCAGGTTAACCACGGAGACACGGAGGCACAGAGAAAAGACCGCACAGAGAGGGACTAGAAATCCGCGGGCCGGGTTCTCTGTGATTTGACCTCTGTGTCTTTGTGTCTCTGTGGTTCACCGGATCGGGTTTCAATGAAGCGGTTAGTAATGCGTGAGGCATTCGCCGATGCGGGGATCGCGGATCGGGATGAGCCTGGCGGTCGGGAAGCTGCGCAGGTAGGCCCACACGCAAACGCCGCCGATGCCGATCAGGGACGTGGCCACCCAGATCAGGCCGTCGCCAATAAACGGATACGGGTTGCCGCTTTCGATGCCGGCGAAGACGATCTTTTTCGAGGGCATGATGTTGTAGATGACGTCGATCAGGAAGGCGAAGGCGATGAACCAGCTCATGAACTTCATCCAGCCCTTGCAGATTTTCGCCTGATAGCTGATGAGGGCGAAGAACGGGAAAAAGAAGTGGCCGAAGAGCAGGAACATGCCGACCCATTTCCACTGGTTGGGCTCGTTGTTCGACGGGTTCAGCTCGCGGAGGTTGTACCAGAAGGTTTCCTCGGGGACGTTGGCGTTCCAGATCAGGAAATACTGCGAGAACGTCACGTAGGCCCAGAACACCGTGAAGGCGAACATGAGCTGGCCGATCGAGTGCAAGTGGTTGTCATTGAGGATGCCCTTGTAGTCGCCGCGCTGCCAGAGCCAGAGCATGATGATGACGCCGGCTGAAAGTGCCGCGCGGATACAGCCCGCAAAATACCAGACGCCGTACATCGTCGAGAACCAGTGGTAGTCGAGTGATTTCACCCAGAGGATGACGCAGAGAGTGAGGGTGATCGCGGCGAGCGGGAGGCCGAAGGCCGCCGTCTTGCGATTGGCAAAAGTCCACTTGATGTCACCGTCGGCGTCCTGGGTGAAAGAGGCGCGGCGGAGGCGGGCGGAGAGCCACATCCAGATGAGGAACGAGGCGATGGTCGCCATCAGAAAAAAGTTGAGGCTGAGCAGGCCGGATTTCCTGATCCAGAGAATATCGGTGCCGACGGTGCCGTGGCCGCCGACCCTGGAGAGGTCGTAGGTCGGGTCCATCCATTTCCAGAGGAGCGAAGGGGCGGCGAATGTGGTTATGATGAGTGGCACGAAGAGGAGCCCGAGCCACTTGAAGGCGGCGAGGCCGTGCTCGTACTGGCGGCGCAGGACGACCGACCAACTCGCGTCGAAGATGTGATGGATCATCACGAGGAAGAGCATGCCGAGGGCGAGTCCGGTCCAGAACGTGATGCCGACGAGATAGGAAAATGCGACAGTTTTGGCAGTGGAGAACGCAAGGCCGATGGCGGTGACGATGAGCCCGGCGACGCCGATGGCAAGCGCCCGACTGGCAGCGGAGGCGTCCGGGGGGG
>JAISAX010000847.1 GCA_031266495.1 Opitutaceae bacterium | reverse complement strand
TTTCCTCCATCTGCCTCCTGTCGCGGTAACTCTGTTGACCTTTCAACTTTCATGTCCCGTTCGCGCGGCTTCTCCGGAAATCCTCCGGACACTCCATGTCGATGCCGCCCGTGGCAACGACGCGAATGACGGTCTCGATCCCGCCCGTTCCTTCCGTTCCCTGCACAGTGCAGTCGAAAAACTCCAGCCTGGCGATACGCTCCTTGTGGCTCCTTGCGTTTATTCCGGCGGCGTTGCTCTCCGCGCCAAAGGCACTCCACAGGCTCCCATCCGCATCCTTGCGGACGATCACCGCGAGAATGCCACCATAATCACCAACGCCGATCCCGCGCTCCGCGCTTCCGGTCCGGCCAAACCCGTCCACTGGCAACCCGAAGACGAAACCCCCGGCCTCTACTCCGCGCCTTGCTCCGCCGGTCTCCCGGCCCGGGTTCTCTACAGCGGAGCAGATCTCTTTCCCTACCCGAGCCTCGCTGCTCTCAAAACCTTTACTCTCCGAAACCACACTCCCGGTCCCCGTCATGGCTACTACTACGACTCCGCCCGGAAAAAACTCTACCTCCGCCTGAATCCAGATGGTCACTACGGATCAACCAACCCCGCCGACCACCTCATTGCCGTCGCTCCCCCGACGGGAGGCCAGTTCGACGGATCCTGCGTAACATCTCCCGGGCACTACAACATCGCGGTCACCGGCTCCGGTCCCGCCCACGTCATCATCGATGGATTCACCTTCGAAACCCCTGGCGTGTGCGGAGTGTATGTCGAGTCGGACTACGTAACGGTTCGCCGTTCCTGGTTCCGCGGTTGCCGCGTCGGCGTCGCCGGCAATTACAGCGACAAACTTCCCTCGCCCGATTCCACCGATTACATGGCCGGGCTTCTCGATCCCGAGGCCATCAAAAAGTCCGCCTCCCGCATAACCATCGAATATTGCGACTATACCCAGCATCCTGCGTTTCAGGACGTCGTGGATGTGCTGTCCGGATACTCTGCCGCCACCTTTGCCGCCTTCGACAGGGAAACGCAGATGCGTCTCATCTGGTCGCGCAAGGACATCTACAGTGGCGACGTCGCCGACAACAAGCTGAAGTATGAAATGGGCATCGCTGCCCGCATCACCGCTGACTGGACCCTCCATCGCAACCGCATCCATGACACCGTCGAGGGTCTTTCCTGCCACGCCACCTCCGCGAGCGTCGGTTTGCGCATTACGGAGAATCTCTTCGAGCGCATTTGCGACAATGCGATCGAAGCCGAGGAACACGCCCGCGATCTCTGGATCGAGCGCAACGTCTTCATCGACAACTTCGAGCCCTTTTCCTGGCAACCTCTCCGTGGCACACCCTGGCCCGGCCCCGTTTATTTTTTCCGGAACGTCATCACCAACACCCCCGCCAACAAAAACCTCTGGGCCTCGCTCTTCATTTATCGCGGCGTCTTCAAGATCGGAGCCAAATCCACCTACTGGAAACGCATCCCCCATATGCGAAACTTTCCGGAAAACGGGATCGTTGTGCCGCCCCCCGGCATGATCTTTGCCTACAACACCGTGCTCTGGGACGCAGGCCGCCTCATCACCCTGCAAAGCAATCCGGCTACCCGCATTCAAAATACCCGGTTCCAGAACAACGTTTTTGTCACTGCCTTTGCCCTTTCTCCGGTTGCGAAGGGTGATCTCGGGAAAGGCACTTTTGAATTCGAAAACAACTACGTGGCTCCCCCCGTTCCCGGTGTGCCCGGACCCGGCCCCGTCGTCGCAGGCGGCCCCTCGACTCTGTTCCCGGTAGCAACCGCGCTCAAGCTGTCCCCGGACACACTCGCACCATTGCCCGGCAGCCCGTTGACCGGCGCTGCCCGGCCGCTCAAAAGCAGAACCGGCGCGCCACTCCCGTCCGAACTCATCGAGAGGTATTCAAAATCAAACGACGCCGGCGCGCTGCAACCCGGCGACACCTGGTATCCCCTGCAAACCGGCCCTCTGGCCTCCGCCGACTGACCAACGTCACGCATCACAATCAAACCATCTGCCTGTGCAGCAATTTTTCCCCGTCACTCCCATGAACACAAAACACAACTCCGGCTTCACCCTGATCGAATTGCTCACCGTCATCGCCATCATCGGCATTCTCGCCGCGCTCTCCTTTGCCGGTTACGGACGCATCATGGGCAGTGCCCGTTCGACCCAGTGTCTCAGTAACCTCCGCCAACTCGGCATCGCTCACCAGCTCTATGTATCCGACAACCGGCAAAAAATCGCCATGGGGCATCACGCGACGATCCCTCCCGCGAAAAGCACCAAGGAAGACAAACTCGCCTCCTACCTCAACATGACCAGGGACCAGATGCGTTACGGCAAGCAACTCGCCTGTCCCGCTGCCTGGGCGCTGTACCCGTCCCTCTATCCCACCCAGTTCGAACAAGGCAAAGCCGGTCCCGGATACGGTATCAACCCGGCGATCGGTCTCCCTGCCAACGATGTTCCCGTGCAGTATTTCGACCGGATCGAAAACCCGGCCAAACTCATCCTCTTCGGCGAACTGGGCACCCGTATCGAAACCGACTACTGCAACCCCTGGAATCGAAGCGTGGGCCGCACGGATATCCACGAGCAATTCATCCACGGCCAGAAGAACCGGATGAACGTCGTATATCTCGATGGCCACGCCGCCTCGCTTACTCGGGAACAAACCAAATACGTTCCCGGACAGGTGAGTTTCCCGTGGACTGAAGATCCCGCCACAAACTGGACGGTTCTCCAATAAGGCGGAGTCTCCTGCAAACGCCCACCATGCCGCCACTCATGGCTCCGCGATCCGTCCTCCGGCGCAGGATCAAACGCTCCGGTTCCGCGCCGCCCCGTACCCGCTCCCTGCCCGGCGCGGAGGCATCCGTTTCATCCGGTCCCTCCGCTGTTACTTCTCCTCTGACGTTTCCCGAAACGTTCAACAAAAAGCTCGGGCTCTGGACATCGACCGGGCCCGGGCACACGCGTCCCGTTGCGGAGTCCCCCTGCGTTCATTCCGGAGTGACGGCGGCTGGCCGCCTCATCCTCGCGGCCCAAGTTGGCGCCCTCGACGAACTTCCTGTGCCTGTTGCCGACATCCTTGCCGGCATCCGTCGTCTCCAGTGCCTCGACGGTTCCCCCCGTCATGGTTGCCTCAAGTGGTATGCCGAGGATCCCTATCCCGAGGACGCCAACGCCGCGTTTTTCATCGGCCTTAATCTCATCGCCCTTTCCGTTGCGTACCGTGACCGGCTTTCGCCCCAGGCCATCGCCGAACTGGACCCCATGCTCGCGAACCTCTTTTTCTGGTTCGAGCGCGAGGTTGCCTCCGCCATCGTGTATTATCCCAACAGATACATGGGCAGTCTCGTCTGCGCCTGGCTTTTGTGGGAACACACCAGCGACTCCGGCGCCGATGCGCCGCCGCGTCTTGTCGCGGCAATGGACGGCGCCGCCGGGTACTGGATGCGGCATCACTGGGGCTGGGGAGAGCATCTGAGCGACATGCACACGGCCGGTATTCTCACCGAACTCTCGGCTCTCCTCCTCTTGGCCCGTCAACTGCCTGCATCGCTTTATGCCAAATACAAAAAGCTTTTTCATCAGCTCCTTGGCATTGAGGACGCCTTTGGCAGCGGCCCCCGGGTGCCCGTCATCCGCACATATGCCTTTGCCGCGCGCCCTGAAATCATCCGCTATCGCGACACTATTTGTCCCGGAAACGACAAGTTCCCAAAAACCGGGGACAACCATCCAGACCTCGATTTCGGTCACCTTTTCAACGAACTCGGCTGGCATGCGCTTGCCGGTCCGCGCCAGCCGGTGGGCGAACATATCGAGGTTCCGTGTTTTGGAGAAACCATTGCCCGTGCCTGGATATCGCCCGGGCGCCATGCGCGTCTCGGCACGATGTCGCGGTATCCGATCATGCCGCAAACCGAGCACACCGCATGGGGACTCTCCTGGCAGTCGATGCCTGTCGCCTTCGCCACGCAGGGCGACGGGTGGGGATTCCTGCGCTGGCATACCCACGAGGGAGGTATCGACCGCTTCCATCCCGCACGCGACAAACAGGCAGCGTATCTGAAAAACGCACTCACCGATGTCGTTGTCCCTCCTGTCGTCGGCCTGACCGATTCCCTGCAAGACGGTCCCGACGCCTGTATCCTGCGTCGCATGCCAGGGCTTTCGCGTTCGTGGAATCTCCTCGCAGACCAGCTCGTGTTGACGGGGGCTGATTTCACCATCGCCAGGGAAGAACTCGGCATGGACGTTTCACGCCTCCTGATCGAAGCCGGCGGCGAACCGGTGACCGTGTTTTTCCTGCCGCTCGGTTCGGGGGTGCGCCCGCGACTCTGGCGTGAATCGGGCGAAGTGGTCTGGGAAGCCATCTGGGCGGAAAACACCCTGAAACAGCAGGAGCGCGCCGCCTGTGTGTGGATGATCTGCTGGGGGCGCGATGTGCCCGCGCTGCCCGCTCCACGACCTTTCGACCGGCGGGGAGACGGGGGCATCCGTATGACCAATGACGATGCCTGGCAAATCACCTGGCCCGGTGCAGGCGGTTCCGTTCTCGTCCATGTCGATCCGCTTGCGGAAACGCCGGTACGGAAAGTGTGATTCTTGTCACCGCATCAGGCCTTCGTCCGCCTGTTCATCCAGGGAAGGATTACCGTTCCGGAGGTGCAATTGAAAGTGGTGGGAAAGGATGAAACGCTGAACACCGAACATCGAACGCTGAACATTTAACATCTGAAGGTACGCAGACGGCCTTGACGTGGCGCGGGCGTTTCGCCCGCGCCACGGTCAAAGGTTTCAAAGTCTGAAAGTCGCAAGTCATCACCGCGTGCTCCGCTCGCGTCCCTTGAAGAGTGCGAAGCGCAGACTCGACCTTCCACTTTCAGACCTTCGACTTTCGACTGCCGTGCCGCGTAACACCAGTGAGGTCTTGTTTTGCCGCTGCCGGCGTTCCAAGGTGGTCGTTCTTCACACCAATGAAACCAACCCTGTTGCGCCTTCCGCGCCTTCTCACCCTGCTCAGTCTTGTCGCACTCGCGACACCGTTTGCCGCCTTGCCGGTGCAGTCGGCGGCTGCCTCCGGACCGGTCGCCTCCGCCGGACCCGCGGCCGATCCGGCTTTTGTCGTCGGCCCCGTGCCGGCCCACGCCTCCGCCCGCGTGGCCACCGTGCAGGTGCGCGTGGCGCCCGACCACCGCGACTGGACCTACCGGCTCGGCGAACCGGTCCGATTCACCGTCAACGTCACCGCCGACAACGAACCGCTCGAAGGCATTGTCGTCAGCTACCAGACCGGACCCGAAAAATTCCCCTCCGCGAAAAAGACCGCCGTTCTTCCGGCCGCCGGGCTCGTCATCGACGGCGGCACGCTGACGGAACCCGGTTTCCTGCGCTGCATCGTGACCGTGCAGGCCGGCGGCCGCACCTACCGCAGCCTCGCCACGGCCGGCTATGAACCCGAAAAAATCAGGCCCACCCAGACCGAACCGGAGGATTTTGACGCGTTCTGGCAGGCCGGGCTCGACCAGCTCAGGACGGTGCCGCTCGATCCGACGATGCAACTCGTGCCGGAAAAAAGCACCGGCGCCTTCAACGTTTACCATGTGAGCTTCCGCACTGTCGGGCAGCAAGGCCCGCAGTATTTCGCGCGCATCTACGGCATGCTCTCCGTGCCGAAAGCCGCCGGCAAGTATCCGGCCATCCTGCACGTGCCCGGCGCTGGCGTGCGCCCGTACGGCGGCGCGCCGACGGCGGGGGCGATCACCTTGCAGATCGGCATCCACGGCATCCCGGTCAACCTGCCCGGCGAACTCTACGACCAGCTCCGCACCGGCGCGCTCGACAGCTACCCCGCGTACAACCGCGACAACCGCGACCGCTATTACTACCGGCGCGTCTTCCTGAGCTGCGTGCAGGCGAACAACTTTCTCACCTCGCAACCCGGGTGGGACGGGCAAAACCTCGCCGTCAGCGGCGGCAGCCAGGGTGGCCTGCTTGCGATCGTCACCACGGCGCTCGATCCGCGCGTCAAGGCCGTGGCTGCGCACTATCCGGCGTACAGCGACGTGACCGGCTACCTGCACGGCCGCGCCGGCGGCTGGCCGCACATGTTTGCCCCGAAAACGGACGGCAGCCCGAGCGGTAACGCCACCCCCGAACAGATCGCGACCACAGCCTACTACGACGCGGTGAATTTCGCCCGGCGGATCAAGGTGCCCGGCCACTACACCTGGGGCTACAACGACGAGACCTGCCCGCCCACCTCAATGTATTCGGCTTACAACGTGATCACCGCGCCGAAAACCCTCACGCTCGCGCTCGAGGCCGGCCACTCGCCCGTGCCCGAGGAAAGCGCCGCGGCCAGCGCCTGGCTGAAAAACAGCCTCGGGTTGAAATAGTCGCGGAGATACGGGCGTCGCGAGTATCCCCCTGCGCCGGACGGCATGCAGGGACGCATGCCGCTACGCGTCGCCCCGTCCCTCCCTCCCCCCCCCCCCCGTCGCAAGAAATGCGCAATCCCCGCCAACCCTCGCTGAGGACGGGAGGCGGGGCGGGCGTATATTCCTTCATGATGAACCTCG
>JAISAX010000845.1 GCA_031266495.1 Opitutaceae bacterium | reverse complement strand
GCCCGGGCTGACCGCATGTCCCCCCCCCCCCCTTTTCGGGGGGGGGGGGGGGGAGGGGAACTGCGGCCTGAAAAACCCCAATGTACCCTTGCACGGCGTGAAGGGCAATGGCTGCGGATCGTCAATGACGAGCGCGCTCGGCCCGACGAACCAAGGCGAATCCACCTTGTAAACGGAGTCTTCTACGAAATCAACAATGCGAGCGCGACCGACGATGCCACCGCGCTCCATGGTGGCGAAGCCGGGCACATCCTTTACGCCACATTCCCAAGTGGCAAAACGACACGCCGTGTCATACTCATCGTGACTGCACCCCAACGAAGCGTGAATCAGGAAATCGCCACGGAATTTTTTGTTCGGATTCGAATCTAACCAAGTGCGGTTTTCGTGCCGCTTTCCGGAATGGAGGATAAACCACCACCACGGACCGCGAATCGACAACGCAGGCAGGTCGGGAATCCGCGTCGCTCCGGCTACCCCGCCCGCCTTTCCCGCCGCGTGCCTCACTGCCATGACGACATCGTCCACATTGAACTCCGATGCACCCCTGCCGAGAACCTGTATCCGGTAACGATGCGCCATCTCGTGAAGGATAGCCTTGCCCTCTGGCGTCAGGCGCTCGCGCTTGGTAGTCAAAAAACAATTATCGAACGGACGCTTTCCGCAATTCACGCGCTGTAGCTTCGGCCAGAGCCAGTCGATTTCCGCCTCCGTAAACATGGACGGGATTTCGCCCTTCTTTCGCTTCTCTGCGCTGGCCGCTTTCGCCGCAAGCATGACGGCAACCTGCTTTGCGCGCCAATCATCCATCTCTTCGGACATGGTTTTGTCGCTATTGAACATCGGTAATTCCTCTCTTTTTTAATTCGGCAAGCAACTTATCGCGCTCGCATTCAGCCTTTATTCGTAACTCATGAGGTGTTTGGCCACTATCCCTGCGGACGGTCACAACGATCCAGTCGAACGTATCCGGTTTTCTGGTTCTGAATTTCAGTTCAGTATAATTCGGTGAACCGAGCAGCAAACTGGCAAAACATTGGGCGACCCAACGGGCGATCGCCGGATTCTGTTCGATGTGCATCGCCATCTTGCCTGGCACCACACTGAGTTCATTTATCCTGACGATGCCGTTGATGGTTTCAAGTTCCTGTCTCCATGCCCATTTTGAAATGAACCTGATAAAACGCCGCATCATTACGCACCTCCTTTCGGAAATCCACGGATACATCCACGGATGTTCGCAGTTTTCAGCCATGCGGTGGCCCTGAGAAGTTTCCGGCGACAATCATCACAAACCATCCCGTTTAATTCGGGATCATGAGACGTGCCGACGTCCTCACGACAGCAGACGCAAAGATGGACAACCTTTCCAGCATGGTTGATTACTGACGTATTCATTTTCTTTTCTTCTCGAAGATTTTATTGAGTTCATATCCTTGCAAGATGCCCCGACTGTCCATGTATCCGGCGTGCCATTGCACCTTGCAGGTGTAGACGCCTTTGATTCGACCGATCCACCGATTTTCTGGCAGACCACGAAGCAGTAAGAGCGCGAGATGAAGGCGAGCTTTGTTAATGACGCTGATCATGGGCAGTACGAACCTGGCTTATCCATCGCCATGTGTCGCAAGTGCACTTTCCATTCTCCAGGTATTCGTGCAGATCTGCGGTCAATTGCAGCGCCTCTCGCAACTCCGTCACCAGCGCCTCGACAGCCTTGCGCTTTTTGTCGGCCTCATTTGCGAACTTCCATGCCGCCGAGTTGTTTTTCCGTTGCAGGCATTCCAGCGTTTGCAGGCGGAGCCGCTTCCGGCAATTGGACGCCTCGGCATAATCGAACTCCCGACGCAAGCGAAGCGTATCTTTGCGAGCGTCATCACGCTCGCGTGCGGTGTTTTCGACACGCTTCTTTTCGTTCTGGATATGCCTCCAGCGATCATCGGCCAGCTTGCGGGTAAAGGTCAATGACTCTCGAAGCTGTTCGATTGTCATTGTCTGTATGTCTTCGTTGGATACGTTGCTCATGATTATTTGATGTTGCGGTAAAATTCGATGGCGTCCGGGCTCACGAAGATGCCCTTGGGATAGTCTTTCAGGTGCAGCCCGCTCAGGCTGCGCACGCGACTGGCCGCGACGTAGGCTTGCCCCGGCTCACGGGCTGCGCGGATGTCGATCAAGGCGGAATCGATCGTAATGCCCTGCGCCTTGTGGATCGTCATGGCATAGGCGAGGCGAAGCGGGAATTGCGTGAACGTGCCCGACAGTTCGTTTTGGGGGTCGGCAGACCAGGTATTCGGCTCCAGCATTACGAGCGACCCCGTATCTTTGCGGACGGAGATAATTTCTTCCGCCATGTCTTCGACTGTGCCGATTTCACCATTCGCAAAAACAGTTTCGTCACCCTGCGCCTTGTTGGCCGTGAACATCACCCGCGCTCCCCGTTTCAGGCTCAACACTTCCGGCGTCACGAGATTTTTGCGCAAAAATTCCTGATCGTATTCGCTCCCCGCAAGCGTCGCCGTAAACGTCCGTTCTTCGCTTTCGATTTCGGCCAATTGGTAATTATTCCACTTGTCCACCATCGCATTGTGCGTGAAAAGCCGGGTCAGATTCTTGTCAGGAAATCGCGCTACACGTCCCATCAATAACCGCGCCGCGCCTCCGCGAATCTGCCCGAACCGGAACGCATTGAGCGCATCGATAAACGGCGTTTCGCTCTGCCGATGCGGCGTCGTCAGATGGCTGATGACGAACTCCGCCTGCCTCCATGCCTCGCACTTGAACACCCAATCATAAGGCTCGCTGTCGCCACGCCGAACGGGCGGCAGTTGCAGAAAATCGCCCACGGCAATAATCTGGATTCCGCCAAAAGGCCGGTCGTTTTGGCGAATGCGCCTGCATGTCCAGTCGAGAAACGAAAACAGGCGTCCTGTCAGCATGGATACTTCGTCAATGACAAGGCACTCTGCCCGGCGAATGCGCTCTTGACCGGCGAGAAAATTCCGTCCGGTTTTCGCTTTCAGGAATTCCCAATAATCCTCGAACGCCTGTCCGGCCTGCGGACCAAGCAGGATACCCGCCCACCGGTTGATCGTGCGCCCCTGAATGCCGCCGACGTTGAGATTGATGGCCGCGACACCGGTTGGCGCGGTCAGGTCGATCCGCGACACATTGCGCTGACCGACAAACTGACGGATAAGGTGCGACTTCCCCACCCCGCCTCCGCCGGTAACGAAGGTGTTGCGACCGGCCTGCATGGCGGCGAGTGCGCGCTGTTGTTCAATGTCGAGAGAAGCTGTCATAATAAATTAAGTTGTTCGTTTTGTTTGATTTCCGCCTCTGCCTGTGCTGCTCCCTTGGCCAGAGCGATGCGCTCCGAAACCGTAGCGCCAACCTTCGAGTGCCAACCGGTGCCGTAACCATCCATGACGCCGGAATAACCTTCCGCCTCTGTCCACCTGGCGCGTCGCCGAAACACTGTCTGCATGACGACAACGCCGTTGGATTGCGTTTTCTCCTTCACGCGAAGCATGTTTCCCGTCTCACGATCCCAATGAAGGTATTCACGAAGAGGAGGTACCGGTTTGCGTTTCAGGAGGTCGCCGATTTTCATGATGTTATTACCGACTGTCGTCTTCGTCGGACGTTTCTTCGCGGAGGAACCGTTGAAGCTCTTCGACGGAAAACACCATGTGACGGTGCTTCCGGATCGGGTGTAGTTTCCCCTTGGCTACAAAGCGACGGATGGTTTCCGCCGATACCCCGCCAAGGGCCACGCTGGCGTCTTCAATCTTCATGGCGAGCAGCGGAATGAGCCTCCCCGGTTCTCCCGGTGTCCCCGACGTGAATCGGTAAAACGCGCCACCGGGAACCGAGAGAATTTCAG
Source organism: Opitutaceae bacterium (assembly GCA_031266495.1). The sequence goes on along the minus strand of JAISAX010000845.1, from coordinate 4,718 downwards.
CGTCACCCTCTCTGACGTGGAACGGCACAATGGGAGCCAGCGGTTTTTGCGATGTGTCTGATGCTGCGTGTGACATGGGCAAAGCAGTAGCTATGGGTGAATGATTTCCCCTCGTTTCAGAGGGGGTATTTATGGTGTGGCCGGGCGCGGGTTAATTCAGGTTAACCCGCTTGGACCTGTGCTTCTTGATGAAATGGCAAACGATGCCCACCACGACGAAAACGAGCGCGGTAATCGCTGCGATGGCGAGTAATATTGCCGGTCCGAACCAGAGCGGAGCGGTGACCCACCACCACGACCAGTCGATGACGCCGACAAGTTTCAGCGTGATAAAAACGATGGCGAGCAATCCGGTGAACGTGATGCCGCCAGTAACGCGAGATGTAGATTTGGAATTCATTGTAGTTATTTTGTATTACTTGGTAAATTTCGCTCCAGGCTCAGGAAGAAGGAGCAATCTTCACGCCTTGAAATGTCAGTAGTCGCCCGGAGGGACGCTCTGGTCAGCGTCTTCATCCTTGGGAGTGGCAGGAGTAACCGGCTTCGGCTCCGCCTGCCCGGTGCCGATAACGGCCCTGGCGGAAACAGCGCCACCGATGATAGCCGCCGATTCCGACCAGACGCGCAGACCGGGAATCTTCTGGCGAACCTTGATGATGGCGCGAATCGCGGCCTTGTTCGGCTCGATGATGCAAAGCTCCGGGTGAGCATTGAAAAGCGCGTTGATGTCTTCGACCTCGAATTTCCAGTTCTTGCGAACCTGCGCGCTGGAGTTTGCCGGGAGATGCACGGTGGCGTTGGCGGCTTCCTGACGAATTTCGGAAACTCTCTGGATGCCCTCGTTACGGATGCGGTCAAGATCGGGAAGCAGGGTGCCCGTGCGCCCCTTTGCTTCCATATGGATACGCTTGGTCTCTTCGGCCTTCGTGGCGGCGATGGCTGCGGACTCCTTTTCGGCGGCTTCCCGCTTGGCCTTTTCTTCACGCTGGCGCTCCGCGTCCTGAAAAGCCCCGACGAGCAGGGCCAGGCGGCGCTTCTCAACATCGAGTTCCAGCGAGTAGGATTTGGCGACCGTCTCGATTTCACGACCAATCGCAAGCACGGGAGCCTTGATCTTGGCGCGGCAATCCTCGGCTTCCTTCAACAGTTCGGTGATCTTTTTCAGACCGGCGACGGCGGCATTCTGGCTTTCGACATCTGTGATAACCGTGATGGCGCGGGTCTCGGCAAGCGTGAGAACTTTTTTCTCCTGTGCCTCAACGGCAATTTCGCACGACGGCTGCGCAGCGACACCTGTAAGTGTCAGGTAGTTGTTTTCTTCGGACATGGGTGGTATGGCAAAGGTTGAATTGATTCTGGCCGCTCCGCCATTCGACGGCGACGGAGCGGCGCACTGGATAAAGGCAGACCGGCGAATCAGCCCGCCTGCGTATCGGTATTTTCTGCCGGAGCGGCGGGAGCATCGGGAGCGCCCTTGGACAGGGGCGGCGGATTGCGCAGGAAGACGCGGATATTGTCGCCTTCCTTGCGGGTGCTCACGGCGACACCGGCATCCTTGGCGGCGACGTGGACGGCACCGGTGTATTTCTTTTCGAGGACGAACGAGGGAGGATGCCCGTTCGGGCTGACGGGACTGGCAGCCATGTTCCTGATAACATTGGTAATGGCGAGCGTGGTATCCTTGCGGACGGGAGTGATCGGTTTGTATTCGATTGCGATATTCATGGTGGTGAAAAAATAAATGTGTGAGTGAAGGAGAAGGAGAGGCCCGTGCGTGGCTCGCGGCTATGGAATCGGGCAAGGCAACAGCCATTGACCTTGCGGGCCACGCACGGGGTAAGTGTGGGGACTGTTCCCGGATCAGTAAGGAACGTCGTCGTCTTCGGGTTTCTGCGCCTCGGCATCGGCGAGTTCGGCTTGAACCTGTTCGAGCGCGGCGATCAGGCGCTTGTCATCGGCCTTCGGTTTTTCGAGTGCCTTCGCGTCGGGGAGCCAGTTTTCGATGAGCTTTTTGACGGCTTCGAGATCGAGATCACCGAGATCGATTCCCTTGTGGCGTCCGACATGGATCTTCACCTTGCGCCAGTCGCTGTCATCGGCGACCTCGCCCGGCTGCTCCGCGTGAGAGTAGCTGGAACCGCTCCCGGCCTTGTCCTTCCGGTCACGCCAGCGGACGAATTTCCCGGAAGGCTTGAGCGGCGTGGTGCTCTTGTCCGGCGTGCAGGCGATGATGTTCGCATAGGTCTGGTTATCTTTGGTCTCATGCCCGACGACCAGAAATGCGGGACGACCGACCATCTGTTCGACATCGAAACCCTGTTCGATTTCGGCCTTGGTCAGATCACGCCCAAGCCAAGTCCGGAGGAACTTGCGCAAGTTGGCCTTTTCGCTCACGGAGAGCGTGTAGGGGAAGGACCAGACACAGAACGGCGTGCCGTTCTTTTTCTTTTCCGCAACCTCGAAGACGAATTTGAACGTCTCCCGCTCGCCAAACTTTGACGGCATTTTCTTGAGTTCAGTGACATCGACACACACGGCCTGGCCGGTGTATTCGGGGCAGGGATCGAAATCCCCGCCGTCATTTGCTTTGGCAATCATGCTCATAATTCTGATATTCCTGTTTTTATGAATTTCTGGTTTTTGTGATTAGCCATCTCCGGAGGAGGCGGCAAAAGGGAGGGGTTGTCTTGTGCAAGCAGTACAAGGTGCTCGATCAACCGGCTGACGCTCATGCTTTTTCCTCGCATTGTCGCTTCGCGTCCCAAAAATCGGATCACGCCCTGATCGAGGGCTACCGATGTTTTGAGGCGCTTGAACGCGTCGGGTTTGCGAGGCATGGACATGGCGGCGGGGGATTAGTGGGAAATAGCAGCTTTGCGTCTCTGGATAATTTGATTCCGGCGTTTTTCGGAGCGCCTGATGCTTCGGACCTTCCGCTTACATGCTTCGTTGATCCATCCGCTCACGCCGCCTTTTTGACTGGTGGTAATGACGCGAATTTTTTCGAGGAGATCGGTGTCGATGCTGATAGGGATTTTTGCTTTTGTTGCCATTGGTATTACCTGATGAATCAACGGGTATCACCAGTAACACCAAAGCCAACAAAAAACTCGCCAAAAAGACTGTTGGTATTACCAGTTTCCTCTAATGAGCAGCACAAAAAAAGTTAAGCGACCATTCAGCCTTGACGCTGATGTCCTCGAAAAAATGCAGGAAATCGCGGATACAAATTATGGAGGCAACCTGTCCGCTGCGGTAGAGGACGCCATACGAGACAGACTTGAGGCATCTCAGGGTCCACTCTCGAAGTGGTTCTCTTTTTGCGCGGAGATCAGAACCACGTTGCGGAGGATGAAATTGAGTTACACCAGTCATGACAATGCCGTCGATTGGGTGCTCCCCGAATTATCTCTTGGACTGGAAGCAAAAGTAAAATTCGGTAGTGGAAAACCGGAGACAGCCGCTGTTTCTGCGATGGCCTTCACCATCGGGCAGAAATTGTGTCAAGAGATTTGGATAGTAGGGGCAGACACGATGCCAGCGGATGACCGGGCGCAATGGGAGCGCGTTGCCCGCGATTTTCATCTATGCAAAGTGCGCGTCGTTTTTGCCTCCCAGCTTGAACAGGAGCTACGGAAAAGAATGGGAGCAAAATGACCCTCTCTGTTATGCCCCCTTTCTTATGCCCCCTACCTGTAAAATTGGGCATTTTTGGGCCAGTTTCGTACCGGTCAAATCCCTGTTTTCAGAGGTGAGGCAACGTGAGCAAATTTAAGAAAATATGACCTTGTATTTCATGGGCATCTGCGGAACCGCCATGGGCAACGCCGCCCTCCTCGCCCGCGCCGCCGGACACGAGGTTTGCGGCGCCGACACCGGAACCTATCCCCCCATGAGCACGGTGCTCGCCACCGCCGCCATCACCGTACACGAAGGCTACGACCCCGCCCGCCTCGCCCGCCTCGCGCCCGACCTCGTTGTCATCGGCAACGCCATGAGCCGCGGCAACCCCGAAGTCGAGTGGCTGCTCGAAACACGCGCCCTGCCCTTCACCTCGCTCCCCGCCCTGCTTCACGACACCGTGCTCGCCACCCGCCAAAACATCGTCGTCGCCGGCACGCACGGGAAAACCACCACCACCTCGCTCACCGCCTTCCTGCTCCGCGAAAACGGACGCGACCCCGGCTTCCTCATCGGCGGCGTGCCGCTCGACCCCCCCGTCGGCAACCACACCGGCGCGCCCGCCGACCCCTTCGTCATCGAAGGCGACGAGTACGACAGCGCCTTCTTCGACAAGCGCAGCAAGTTCATCCACTACGCGCCGCACATCGCCGTGCTCAACAACCTCGAATTCGACCACGCCGACATCTTTCGCGACCTCGCCGACGTGCAGCGCACCTTCTCGCACCTCACCCGCATCGTCCCGCGCAACGGCTGGATCGTCATGAACGGCGACGACGAAAACCTCCGCGCCCTCGGCCCGCTGCCCTGGACGCGCATCGTCCGCGTCGGCACCGGCGAGCACAACGACGTGCGCATCCTCGACTTTGCCGAAGCGCCCGCCGGCGTCCGCTTCCGTCTCTCCTGGCAAGGCCGCCCCTGGCCCGCCGCCGCTGAAAACGCCGCCGTCACTGACGCCGCCGCTGGTGTCCGCCGCCGGCCCGGGGGGGGGGGGGCGGCGCCCCCCCCCGGGCGGGCGGGGGGGGGGGGGGGGGCGG
>JAISAX010000801.1 GCA_031266495.1 Opitutaceae bacterium | reverse complement strand
GGCGCGGCGTCTGGGGTCGCCGGTGGGGGGCCCTAAAATTTCGGCGTAGTGGCGGCGGGAGTGGTTCATGGCGATGGAGGGGGGGGTGGGGGCAGAATGGGAGATATGCGAGGCAGGGGAGTAATGGGAGTTATGGTACGGCTGTCGGGGAAAGGGGGCCGTTGACGAGAGCGTTGAGGCCATAGACTTCGCGGACGCCGGCGAGGGCGACGAGGGTGACGGTTTTGGTGTCGCCGGCCTCGAAGCGGACGGCCGTGCCGGCGGGGATGTCGAGGCGGTAGCCGCGGGCGGCGGCGCGGTCGAAGGCGAGGGCGCGGTTGACTTCGTAAAAATGGAAGTGCGAGCCGACCTGGATGGGGCGGTCGCCGGTGTTGGCCACGTCGAGCGTGATGGTGGCGAGGCCGGCGTTGGCCTCAAGGGGCGGGGCGTCGGGGGCGGTGATGATTTCTCCGGGAATCATGGGAATTTCAGATGCAGGATTTCACATTTCAGATAACGGCGCAGGTGTTTTCGGATAACGGCGAGGGGGCGGAAGCTAGCGGATCGGGTTGTGGACGGTGACGAGTTTGGTGCCGTCGGGGAAGGTGGCCTCGACCTGCACGTCGTGGATCATTTCCGGGACGCCTTCCATGACGTCGGCGCGTTTGAGGAGCGTGGTGCCGTGCCCCATGAGATCGGCGACACTGCGGCCGTCGCGGGCGCCTTCGATGATCTCGTACGTGATGATCGCGATGGCTTCCGGATAATTGAGTTTGAGGCCGCGCGCCTGTCGGCGGCGGGCAAGGTCGGCGGCAACGACGATGAGGAGTTTTTCGCGTTCGCGGGGAGTGAGGTGCATGGATGGGAGATACGGGAGGGATGGGAGCTATGGGAGATATGGGAGTCAGACCTGGAGGTGTTCGCGGACGATGTCGTCGGTGAGGGAGGCGATGGGGCCGGCGTAGGTGATGGCGCCACGGTCCATCGCATAAAAACGGTCGGCGACCTCGCGGCAGAAATCGACGTACTGCTCGACGAGGAGAATGGAAAGCTCGCCCTTGAGTTTTTTGAGAGTGTCGCCGATCTCGTCGATGATCGAGGGCTGGATGCCTTCGGTGGGTTCGTCGAGGATGAGGAGCCTGGGGCGCGTGAGGAGGGCGCGGGCGATGGCGAGCTGCTGCTGCTGTCCGCCGGAGAGGACGCCGCCTTTGCGGGAGGCCATCGACTTCAAAACAGGGAAGAGCGTGTAAACGCGGTCGAGGTCGGGCTGGCCGGCGGCGCCGAGGCTGCCGTGGACAGCAAGGCCGATGCGGAGGTTTTCCTCAATGGTGAGGTGCGGAAAAATGTCGCGGCCTTGCGGGACATAACCGATGCCGGCGCGGGCGCGGGCGTCGGTACGCAGGCTTTTGAGGGGGCGGCCGCCGAGGCTGATCGCGCCGGCGCGGACGGGCAGCAGGCCCATGATGCAACGGAGCGTGGTGGTCTTGCCGACGCCGTTGCGGCCCATCAGGCAGACGACTTCGCCGGGGCGAACATCGAGCGTAACGCCACGAAGGATACGGGAACCGCCGATGTTGGCCTCGACGCCGGCAAGATCCAGAACGGGTGACGGCAACGACGGTTTTGCCGGATTCAGGGAGCGGGGGTCGGTGGTATCGGCGACGGATGACATGAATCGGAGAGGTTATTTGCCACGGCCGAGGTAAACCTCGCGGACTTTCGGGTTTTGTTGGACGTCATCAAAATTGCCTTCGCAGAGGATGCTGCCCTGGTGGAGGACGCTGACTTTGCGGCCTTGGGCGATCTGTTTGACGAAGGTCATGTCGTGCTCGATGACGACGAGGCTGTGTTTGTCGGCGAGGCTGACAAGGAGTTCGCCGGTGCGGCGGGTTTCCTCGTCGGTCATGCCGGCGGCGGGTTCGTCGATGAGGAGGAGGCGAGGCTCCTGGGCGAGGAGCATGGCGATCTCGAGCCATTGTTTCTGGCCGTGCGAGAGTTCGCCGGCGAGGCGGGAGGATTGTGTATCGAGGCGGACAAGACGCAGGAGTTCGTCGATGCGATCGGCGTGTTCGCGGGGGACGCGGCGGGTGAGCGAGGTGAAGACGCCGCGTTTCGCGCGGATGGAGAGGCGGACGTTGTCCCGGACGGTAAGCTGGACGTAAACGGAGGGCGTCTGGAACTTGCGGCCGATGCCGAGTCCGTTGATGGCGCATTCGTCGAGCGCGGTGAGGTCGGTATCGCCAAACTCGATCTTGCCGGTGTCGGGCCTGGTGCGGCCGGTGAGCAGGTCGAAGAAGGTGGATTTACCGGCCCCGTTGGGTCCGATGACGGTGCGGAGCTCGCCGGAATCGAGATAGAAATTGAGCCCGTTGATGGCGCGGAAGCCGTCGTAGGTTTTGGTGACGTCCTCGACGGTGAGGAGGACGGGGCGCGGATGGGTGGTGAGTGGAACGGACATGTGGGGAAAGGCTTAAGGCTGAAGGCTGAAAATCGGAGATTCGGTTGTCGGTGCGGGTTTGGTGGCTGGTTTGGCGATCCGGGCTTCCGGGCGGTCTGGTTTTCAGCCTTCAGGCTTTCAGTTTTTCAGCCTTTTTTTAATGCGCCCCGGGATGCTGACGATGCCGCCGGGCAGGAGGAGGACGACCACGATGAAGAGCGCGGCCATGATGAAGAGCCAGAGTTCGGGCGCGGCGCGGGTGGCCCAGCTCTTGAGGGCGTTGACGCCGACGGCGCCGATGATGGGGCCGAGGAGCGTGCCGCGTCCGCCGACCGCCACCCAGACGACGGCTTCGAGGGATTTGTCGGGCGTCATTTCGGAGGGATTGATGATGCCGACCTGGGCGACGTAGAGCGAGCCGCCGAGGCCGCTGGTCATGGCGGCGAGGACGAAGACGAAGAGCTTGTAGCGGCCGGTGTCGTATCCGGAAAACCGGACACGGTTTTCTCCGTCGCGGATGGCTTGCAGGATCTGGCCGGCCTTGGTGCGGGTGAGCCAGCGGAAGAAAAAGAAGACGGCGGCGAGCGTGAGAATCGAGGCGGTGTAGAGGCCGCGGCGGGTGGCGGCGTCGTTGATGTCGAAACCGAGGATTTTTTTGAAATCAGTGAGCCCGTTGTTGCCGCCGAAACCGAAGTCGTTGCGGAAAAACATGAGCGCGGCGGCGTAGGTGAGCGCCTGGGTGAGGATGGAGAAGTAGACGCCTTTCATGCGCGAGCGGAAGGCGAGGTAACCGAAGATCCAGGCGAGCGCGCCGGGGACGGCGATGGCCATGAGGAGGGCGAAGACGAAGCTGTAGAAGGGTTGCCAGTGGAGAGGGAGTTTTTCGTAACCGAGGAAGACCATGAAGTCGGGCAGGTCGCTCTTGTATTGGCCGAGCTTGCCGATCATGAGGATGAGGTACATGCCCATGGCGTAGCCGCCGAGCGCGAAGAAGAGCGCCTGGCCGAGGCTGAGGATGCCGGTGAATCCCCAGAGGAGATCGATGCCGAGGGCGAGGATCGCGAGGGTGGCGTATTTGCCGTAGAGGTTGAGCGTGAAGTTGCTGACGTGCAGCGCGTGGCCGGAGGGGAAGGCGGTGTTGCAGGCCGGGAGGATGACCGCAAGGACGAGGAGGACGGCGGCGAAGGCGGTCCACTGGAGCGGAGTGAAAAGGGAGGAGGCGCGGGGGTTGACGGGTGCGGGTGTCACGGGTGGTGCGATACGGTTAGTCCAGGCTGCGGTTGCGCGTGGGGAAGAGGCCGCCGGGTTTCCATTGCAGGAAGAGGATGATGGCGACGAGGACGAGGATCTTGCCCATGACGGCGCCGAGGAAGGGTTGCAGGATCTGGTCGATGGAGCCGATGCCGAGCGCGGCGTAAACGGTGCCGGCGAGGCTGCCGACGCCGCCGGAGACGACGACCATGAAGCAATCGACGATGTGCGACTGGCCGAGGCCGGGCCCGACGTTGCCGATCTGCGCAAGGCAGGCTCCGGCGAGGCCGGCAAGGCCGGAGCCGAAGGCGAAGGTGAGCATGTTGACGCGCTCGGTGCGCACGCCCATGCACGAGGCCATGGCGCGGTTTTGCGTGACGGCGCGGATGTAGAGGCCGAAGCGCGTGCGGTTGAGCAGGAGCCAGGCGCCGGCCACGACGATGACGGCGAAGGCGATCACGAAAATGCGGTTCCAGGTGAGGGTGAGGTCGGCGATCTCGATGTTGCCGCGCAGCCAGGCGGGGCTGTTGATCTGGACGTTGGCCGGGCCGAAGATCGTGCGGAAACCCTGCTGGAGGGCGAGCGACACGCCCCAGGTGGCGAGCAGGCTTTCGAGCGGGCGGCGGTAGAGCCACTGGATGACGCTGCGTTCGAGGGCGAGGCCGACGAGCGCGGCGGCGAGGAACGAGACGGGCAGGGCGACGAGGAAATAGGTGTTGTAGCCGACGCCGCCGGTGCCGAACCAGCCGGCGAAGAGGTTTTGCGTGACGTAGGTGGCGTAGGCGCCGACGACCATGATCTCGCCGTGCGCCATGTTGATGACACCCATCAGCCCGTAGGTGATGGCGAGGCCGAGCGCGGTGACGAGGAGCACGGAACCGAGGCTGAGGCCGCGAAAGGCGGTGCCCCGGAAATTGACCCACATGTAGTGGTTTTCGATGGACGTGATGGCGGCCTGGGCGGAGCGGACGAGCGCGGGCGAAAGCGTCGGGTCGGCGGGGCGCGCGGCGCCGCGCGCGGTGATTTCCTTGAGCCGGGTGACGACGCCGAGGTGGTGGCTCGCCTGGAGTTGCTGGACGGCGGCGATCTTTTCGGTGTCGTTGCCGTTTTTCAGGTTGATGAGGGCGATGCCGTCGCCGAGAGCGCGGCGGACGGCGCGGTTTTTTTCGCGGGTGAGGCGCGCTTCGAGGAGGGGGAGGTAGTCGGGCCGCTGCGTCATGCCGAGGCGCTCGGCGGCGGCGCGGCGGACGGCGGAGGAGGGATCGGCGAGATCGACGACCTGGCTGACATCGCGGATGGCGCGGCGGATGGCGGCATTGGTCTCGATCGACGCGAGGGTCTTGGCCTGGCAGGCGAGGGGGGCGGGTCCGGCATCGGGTGCGACATCGGGTGCGGCGGGATCGGCGGGAGCGGCCGGGGCGGTGAGCGGCTGGCCGGTTTCGATGGAAAGGGCGTTGCGGGTGCCGTCGGGGTTGGCGGTGGCGGAAAGGGTGAACGGGATGCGTTGTCCGTCGGGGGTGGTGTGGATGTAGATCTCGCCGGAGCGCCAGGCTTCGAGCGTGGGGCGGATGCGGGCGTCTTCCTCGTTGAGCAGGGAACGGATTTGCGCGGGCTGTTCGGCGGGCGGCGCGAGCAGGACGCGGACGAGGGCGCTGTCTTCGGCGGAAGCCTGGCTCGCAATGAGAATCGCAACCGGAAAAACGAACAACAGGCGGGCAATGGAACGGATAAATATCACGGTCATCAACGGGACGGCGGAACAGTAGCAGGTGGCGCGCCTGGCGCCGGAAATGGGAGGAAAAAACGGGGACGGATCCGGAAGATCCCGTCCCCGTGCAACAACTACTACAAACCAGGGAAACAAGGTAATCTCATTCCCCAAATGGAGGTGCGGGCTGGCAAGGGGGGGGGGGGGGGAGGGCGACGCTTCGCGTCGTCACTACAGGCACTTTTTTGGCTGGAAAAGTCGAGGCCTGTGGCTTCGTAGCGGCATGCCTCTGTGCATGTCGTCGGATGCGGGCGGGACGCCCGCGCCACGCGGAGCGGCAACGCTCACGGGCTGGAAGCCCGTGCCACGTCGGAATCATGGGCAGGATGCCCATGCCACGTTGCGGACGGGACGCCCGCGCCACTCCTCCTTCTTACTTGAATTTTCCTTTCAGGAAGGGTTCGCCGTAAACCTGTTCGTAGGACTTGAGGATCTTGAACTGGCCGTCGGGGAGGGTCTCGCCGACATAGACGTTTTTGGTGACGTGGTGATTTTTTTGTACGGTGGCCTTGCCGCCGGGTCCGTCGAAGGCGATGTCACCGGATTCCAGCACTTCGCGAACCTTGTCCACATCGAAGGAGCCGGCCTTCTCGACCGCGGCTTTCCAGAGATAGACGCCGTCATGGGAGAGCACCATCGGGCTGTTGGTCACGCGGCCTTTTTTTTCGATGCCGGGGATGGTGCTCTTTTCGAGCCAGGCGAAGAACTTTTTCTTGAATTCGGCGTTGGCCGGAGTGTCGAGCGACATGAAATAGCTCCAGGCTCCGAGGTGGCCGACGAGGTCCCTGGTGGGCAGGCCGCGGAATTCGTCCTCGGAAACGGAGAACGACATCACCGGGCAGTCGGCGGAGTCGATGCCGGCATTGGCGAGTTCACGGAAGAACGGGACGTTGGTGTCGCCGTTGAGCGTGGAGACGACGCAGGCATCGCCGGACGCGGCGAACTGTTTGATTTCGGAAACGATCTGCTGGTAATCGGTGTGGCCGAAGGGCGTGTACTTCTCGATGATCGCCGACTCGGGGATGCCCTTGCTGGCGAGGTACTCCTTGAGCACGAGGTTGGTCGTGCGCGGATACACGTAGTCGGAACCTAGCAGGTAGAATTTTTTCTTGCCGAGCTCTCCGAGCAGGTAATCGACGCCGGGCGTGGCTTGCTGGTTAACGGCCTCGGCGGTGTAGAAGATGTTTTTGGAAAGCTCCTCGCCCTCGTATTGCACGGGGTAGAAGAGGAGTCCGTTGTTCTTCTCGTAAACCGGGAGCACGGACTTGCGGCTGACGGAGGTCCAGCAGCCGAAGGTCACGGCGACCTTGTCCTGTTCGAGGAGCTGGGTGGCCTTTTCGGCGAAGAGCGGCCAGTTCGAGGCGCCGTCGACGACGACGGGTTCGATCTTCTTGCCGAGGACGCCGCCGGCGGCGTTGATCTCGTCGAAGGTGTACAGGAGAACGTCGCGCAGGGACGTTTCGCTGATGGCCATGGTGCCGCTGAGCGAGTGGAGGACGCCGACCTTGACGGTGTCCTGGGCCTGGGCGAGCGGAGCGGTGGCGAGGGTCGCGGCGGTGGCGGCGACGACGGTGGCGGTGGCGGCGAGCGCGAGAGCGCGGGAGCCGGGCATGCGATTCATTTTTGCGGTCATAGGTTCAGGTTCGGAATGTTACAGATGTTGGTTTCAGACAGGCAGGTGGTGGTTTTCTGACCGGGGTGAAGGGCGCATGGAATGGATACAAACTGGCGGATTTTTTTTCGAAGAACAGCGGCCGTAGTTGGCAGATAAGGACGCCGGTGAAAATCGGCCGCGCGCAGGATGTCGCAAGGAGAGCCCGCGTGCGGCGGTTTGTTTGATATGGAGGAGGGCGGCAGAGGCGCGGAAGAAACACGCCGCAGCCCGGAATGTCCAGGTGGTACGGATACAGCGCTCAGAACTTGAAGAGAGCCTGCACGCCGTAGAACCACTCGCTGTCGGCGTCCTTCCAGTCGGTGCAGGAGAGTTCGGCGCGGACGCTGAGGTTCTCGGTGATGGTGTAGGTGGGCGAGACGGTGAATTTGAGGCCGTCATCCCCGCCGTTGTCGCCATCGGTGCTGCTGATACGAGCGATGCCGGATACCTTGTCGGTGAAGGTGTACCGGGCGAGCAGGAGCCAGAAATAGTGGTTCACATTTTCGGCATAGGTGAATTCACCGGCGAGGGTCAGCTTCCCGTTGACCGCGTAGCTGGCCCAGAGATCGAAGACGAACTGGCCGTCCTCGAGTGGCGATCCGGAGGGTTCGTCGTTGTTGCCGGTGTCGTAGCCGACGCCGGCGAACACCGTCAGGCGGTCGATGCCCGTGTAGCTGACGTAAGCCTCGAAGGCGACGTCGGAGAAGTCGCCGTCGCCTTCGTTAAAGCCGCCCGGGCCGGGTTGCAGCGAATCGACAACCGCCACGCCAGCGGAAAAATCCTTGCCTGCATAGTCCACCTTCACGCCGGTATGATAACCGGGGATACCGGAACCGGGGGCATAGGAGATCTGCGTCATGTTGATCGGATAAAACGACTCGTAACCGAGGTAGCTGAGGAACTTGCCGCCGGTGATGGTGAAGTCGCCCGCCGTCCACGTGGCATAGATGTCGAGGATGCCGGAGCTGCTGTCGCTACCCCGCTCGGGCACGTAGAGCAGGCTCACGTAGCCTCCGAAATCCTTGTACTTGCCTGCGATGCCGAACTTGGCGGAGTCGTATTGCCCGGCGCCGGAGTTGAACAGCGTCGAGGCTTTTTTATCCGAACCGGGAGGCTTGTCCGAGATCAGTCCCGCTGCGACGGCGTAACCGTCGATGGACAGGTATTGGTTGATGGCAACTTCGGCGAAGGCCGGGGCCGCTACGGCTGCGGCGGTGAGACCGAGGCCGGCTAATTTCAGGCAGTTTTTCATAGGTATGGTTCAGGTTTTTTTGGTCTGCCCGACGTCACTGCCCGATGAATACGGCATTACGAACAATCCCGGAATCACTGGACCTGGCGAACGGGCAACAGTCTCCATAGCCGGAATGATGCCAGCCTCTCCGGTTTTTTTGGAAAAAATTTCAACCGGATGACGCCTGCTCTGATAAAGCACTCAAACCGGCATAGCGACCTGTTGCAGGCAGGTTCCCGCTACGGCTCGCGCAGCACGGGTTCGCGCAGCACTGGTTCGAGCACTTTCCAGACGGTGTCGGCCACGAGGCGGTGACCCTCGGCGTTGGGATGAAAACCGTCGTCGAGATTCAGCTCCGGCCGGCCGCCGACGCCCTCCAGCAGGAACGGGATGAGGGTTGCGCGATTGGCTTTCGCCAGTTCGGGGAAAACCGCCGCAAACGCCGCAGCGTAGTCGCCCATGCTGGCCGGCATCTGCATGCCGGCAATGACGATGCGGGTGGAGGGATTTCTCGCGCGCACCTTGTCAATGATGCCCTGGAGATTCTGTTTCGTCACCTCCGGGGAGTGGCCGCGCAGGCCGTCGTTGCCGCCCAGCTCCAGCACAAAAATATCCACCGGCTGGCGGCGGAGTATCCAGTCGATCCGGCGCAGGCCGCCCGCCGACGTCTCGCCGCTCAGGCCGGCGTTGACCACACGCCAGGCGTCGGTCGCCGCCGCAGGTGTTTTTTCCGCGGCGGCAGCGGCATCGATCCGCCGCCGCACCAGGCCCGGAAAGGCCTGCGTCGCCGGGTCCTCCAGCCCGTAGCCCGCGGTGAGGCTGTCGCCGAAAAACAGGATCGTCCGGGCGGCGGGCGGCGTCGCCGGTTGCGCGAAGCCGGGGCGGATCGCGCCGCACATCGCCGCGAGCACGAGAAAAAACCATGCGAACCCGCGGCGGAGGCCGGGACCGCGAACAACTCCGGTATTTGCTGACCACATACGAGCATGAGTGTACAACCGCGCCGGAATTGTCGAGCCGCTCTCCCGGTTCGCGCTGCGCGAAGAATTCCCGATTCCCGATTCTCGATTCCCGATTCCCGAATAACCACCGGATGTTACGCGGATCGGCCGTAGGGGCGTCGCTTGCGACGCCCGCGCCAGGCGGTCAGTATTGGCGAATCTCCATAGTCAGGTCCTTGCGGGCTTCGCAAGCGAAGCCCCTACGGCCGATCCGCGTAACATCCGTTCTTGATTTCCCCGCGTCAGCAGGGAGGAGGGGAGCTTCTTTTCCGGAAAAAAAGGGCAAAAATCAGGGTTTTACCTGATTACCGCGCTTGACAGAAAGCGGGTAAGAACGGGTAAGGTCGGCGTCTTTTATAACGACACCGCGCCACATGACGACCCGCCGCCACGCCCGATCCGCTCCCCGTAATGCAGCGGTACCGTGCGCAAAAAAAGTTACGCAAAT